>CAZSOB010000038.1:0-9593 GCA_964608155.1 uncultured Desulfobulbia bacterium | reverse complement strand
GGGCCTGAATAAATTCCAGGGGTTTAATCCCGGCCTTACTAATCTCGCTGACCATGCTGAGCGCCAGGGTAGAGGAATCAAGCACCTCTATACCACGCACTAACGGCCGGGCATCTATCTCCTTTTTTCTACCCTTGCGGATAACGGAGAGGGGATATTTTTCGGCCCGCAAAAATTTATCTATCTCGACCGCTGGAATATCAACCGGCAGGGTAATCCGGTAATCAGTAACAATTTTAAGGGGCTGCCCCTTGCCGGTAAGCTTAATATCCAGAACATTAAAGCCCTGGGGCATCTCGTCATTCATCCTCTTAAGCCAGCCATCAAGATCGGATAACGGGGCCTGCAGCTCGGCAATAAAATATTCCATTAGACTCTCCACCCCCAGAGGGAGGGCAGGGCTGAAGGATATCCGTGGCGAGGGATTAAAGCCCTGCGAAAATTTTACCGGTAATCCGGCCCGCTCCACCGCCCTGAACAGGGTCTGGAGAAATTCAAGATGGCCGACAAACCTGGCCAGCCCCAGTTTCTCGTAAGTGAAACGATAATAATACGCCCCTTCCGGCTGGCGGGGCGCGGACACGGCACCAAAGGTAACCGGGGTCTCAGCGCCGGCAGCCGCGGCATCATAAACCACCGGCTTAACCGTTTTAAAATCACAGAGCCCGCAACCCTGGCAGCCATGCACCCGGCAATCAGGGGTATAGGCCTCTTCCTTGGCCTTGGCAAGTTCCCTAACCTGAAAATCAGGATCCAGACCACAGTCAATATGATCCCAGGGCAGCACCTCATCCAACTCCCGGCGGCGAAGGTAGTCGTTTAAATCAATTCCCAGCTCTGCGGCCGCCTGCTGCCAACGTTCAAGATTAAAGTATTCCGACCAGGCATCAAGACGGGCTCCAGCCCGCCAGGCCTTCTCTATGAGGGGTGCCAGGCGCCGATCCCCCCTGGAAAAAACCCCCTCCAAGAAACTATTCTGAGGGTCATTCCACTTTAGTTTGGCCCCTTTGGGCATGGCCCTTTTCAGACGATCAATATAGTCATAGGCAGTGGCCGCAGCCAATTGCGGTTCCCATTGAAAGGCCGTATGGGGTTTGGGGACAAAGGTACCAATACTGACATTTATCGTCCGGCCCCTGCCGCCAGCCGCCCGCAAGGCCCGGGCGGCCAGGGCCGGAATAGCATCTATGTCCTCCTCGGTCTCCATGGGCAGACCAAACATGAAATAGAGCTTAATCAATTTCCAACCCAGCTCAAAGGCGGTACTTACGGTGTTCAGTAAATCCTCCTCGGTAATCCCCTTATTAATTATCCGGCGCAGGCGGTCGGTTCCGGCCTCCGGGGCAATGGTAAAGCCGGTCTTCCGTACCCTCTTGACCTGCTCCATAATCTCCGGGGTCAAGGTTCCAACCCGCATGGAGGGCATGGAAACCGAGATATGGCGGGCGGCAAACTCATCCATTAAACTCACGAGGAGCGGGGATAGGCAGGAATAATCACCGGTACTTAAAGAGAGGAGAGCCAATTCATCAAAACCGCCGTTCTTTATGCCCTCCCGGGCCAGTTCCATGACCCGTTCCGGGGAAAGCTCCCGCACCGGCCGGTAAATCACCCCGGCCTGGCAAAAACGACAGCCCCTGGTACAGCCGCGGGCCAGCTCCAGCCCCAGCCGATCGTGGACAATACGGGCCAGGGGCACTAAGGGCCGGTCAATGGCAGGCTGTTCGGCTAAATCGGCCACCACCGCCCGCCGCACCCGGGCCGGCCGGCCATTTAAGGGCCGAATTTCGGTTAGATGACCATCCGAGTCGTACTGAGGCTCAAAATAAGAGGGCACATAGACCCCCTCAATCCGGCTTAATGAATCTAAGATTGCCGCCCGTCCATCCCCTTGTTCCCGGCCGGCGGCAATACAGCGGGCCATGCTCAGTACCGCCTCCTCGCCGTCACCAAGCAGAATAGCGTCAAAAAAATCGGCCACCGGTTCGGGATGAAAGGCGCAGGGCCCGCCGCCAATAACCAGCGGAAGGGAATCATCACGCTCCCGGCTGTAAAATGGAATAGCGGCTAATTCCAGAATGGTAAGGATATTGGTATAACATAATTCATAGGGCAGGGTTATGCCCAACATATCAAAATCAGATAGAGGCCGTTTGCTCTCAAGGCTGCAGAGGGGCAGGCCGCGCTCCCGCAACAGACGTTCCATGTCGAGGTCGGGGGCATAAACCCGTTCCGCCAGAAATTCAGCCTCCCGGTTCAAAATATTATAGATGATCTTCAGCCCCTGATGGCTCATGCCGATTTCATAGAGATCGGGAAAAGCAAGGGCAACCCGCAGACGCACGCCCTGCCAGTCTTTATTTATCACATTATGTTCATTGCCAAGATAACGACTGGGGCGCTTGACAAGGGGAAGTAACTCTTCAATGTTCACGGCAGGTTGATCCTTTTGTAATTACTGGGAATTTTAATCTTGAAGCGGCTTTTTCGCAGCTCTTGTACTACTAATGGGTTTCTAATCTTGAGATTAAACACCTGACGCCCCCCCAGCCGCATCTTGACCTCATCCGGCAGTTGGCATGGGTTCTGGCGGCCAACACCGTGGGATTGGTAATAATAATGAACATCGAGAGTTTGATAATTAGGGGCCATGGCGAGATAACGTTGAACCTGTCCCTGAGCCGGAGAAAACAAAATTTTGGCCCGCAGCTTACCATCCGGCGGAGATCCCAGCCAATAATTGCCGTCTCCCGCCTCCTCGACGGTTAAATGAGAGCTCGAAAGTCGCGGCCGCCCGAGGAGCCAATAGGCCACCTCGCCGGCAATGGCCGGAGGGATATATTTCTGGGCCGCGATGCTGCCGTCGTAGGCCAATTGGCTTTGCACCACAACATAATCAAAACGCCGGCCATTGGTGATCAGAACATTTGCCGTAAGCCCCAGGGGAGTCAGGCCGTCAAAGCGCAGGTAGCCAGGGACATAGGTCAGAAGGTAACCATCTACATCGGGCAGGGCCAGAGCCGGAATATTGAGGCTGACCTCTGAATCAATCCCGGCCGGGCAGTCTTGCTGCCGATGCAGAAAGGCGGTTCGCACCTCATCCGCCTCCCGCCCATTGACCAGCGGCCCATGCGGCAGGGTGGCACAGGCCCCGAGACTAAGAATGACGGTCAGCCAGCACATGGCACCGATATGCCGCATGGCCTGTAAGAAAATACTCATAGGGCGGGAGGAGATGGTCAGAATCATGGACGTTCCAATTCCTTAATCTTACCCCGCAAACGCTCCTTATCTTTTAACGTCCGGGCCGCGTCCAAGGACTGATTATAATTTTCACGGGCCGCGTTATTGAGTCCCATGACCCGCAGAACATCACCGAGATGTTCATGGATAGTGGGATCATCGCCCTGCTCGGTCAAGGCCTTCCTCAGCTCCCGCACCGCCCTTTTTGTCTCGCCAAGCTTAAAATACACCCAGCCGAGACTATCGCGGATATAACCATCATCAGGACGGGCCGCCAGCGCCTTTTTGACATAGCGCAGGGCCTTATGAAGATTAATTCCCCTGTCAGCCCAGATATAACCCACATAATTCAAGGCCATAACATTATCAGCTTCCAGGGTGAGTGATTTTTCCATCTCCCGCAAGGCCGCGTCCTGACGGCCGCTGCGATCCAGGAACAGGGCGTATTTGCGCAGAGCCTCTGCCGAATCGGGGAAAACTCGTACCGCCTCCTTAAAGGTGTCAACTGCCTTTGCCCTCTGCCCCGCCTCTTCATATAGAATAGCCAGGGTAAAATAAAAATTTTCCTGGTCACGATGACGGCCGATAACCCCTTTAAGCAGATTAATGGCGGCCTTATAATCCTTTCCGTCGGCGTAAATCTTAACCAACATGAATACCGACTCGCTGTAAGTGTCGGCATCGCTGCCCACCGTTAGCAGCAACTCCTTGGCGGCTTTAATATCACCATTTTCATAATAGGCCAGGGCCAGGAGAAAACGGGCGTTATCAAAGTTTTTATCTCTTTTCAACATGGCCCTAAAGAGCTTAATTGCCGCCGGATAATCCCCGGCCCGCAAATAAACCCGCCCCATGGTAAAATCAATATTATCCGGATCAGCGGCCAGAGCCCGCTCTTCTTTAAGGACGCTTAAGGCCTCCTTAAATTTTTTTTCTCCGATATATATACCCACGAGACACCCCAGGGCCTCATTGTTAACGCCGTCTGCCCGCCGCAATATCTTCCGGTAGACAGCAACAGCGGCGGCCTTATCATTCGACTGCTCATAAAAGGCAGCCGCCTCCAGGGCCAGAGGTGGCAGCCAGTTTATTTCCAGAACCCGCTTATAGGCGGCCCTGGCCTTGGCGAAATAATGCATCTGCCGGTAAAGACGGGCCAGATAATAGTAACCGGCAAAGGAATCAGGCACAATTCGCACCATCCGCTCCAGGACATCACGGGCCTTCAGATAGTCCATTTGCTGCAGATACATCTTGCCCAATTTGAGCATTATGTCACTGTTGGCGGGGGTATGACGCAGAGCCTTAAGGTAAATTTTCTCGGCCTTGCCAAAATTACCCATGGAGGAGTAAAGGTCGGCCAAAAAGACCCGCAAGCCAATATTATGGGGCTGCGCGGCAATCAGTTTTGCCATCCAGCTCACGGCCTGCTTTGTTTTACCCATACGCAGCAGGAGGGCTGAGAGGCGGCGAACGAGATAATCAGAATCAGGATCACAGACAATGGCCTTCTCGTAGGCCGCCTGAGCCTCATCGTCATGACCGTCTAATTCGGCACTCCGGGCCCAGAGAAAATAAAAATATGAGCAGTTATGATCTATCTCATCAACAGATGCCCGCACCTGTTGATGAGAGGTAAGATCACTTACCCGCATATTATTCGGGGCACAGGAGAGAAGCAGCAGGCCGCAAAAGACAAGAACTATATAATTTCTCATTCCACATTCCGCCTTCAAAGATTAAGCGGGGGGCAAAATCCCCTTAACCGCCCTCCAGACAGTTAGCCGCACCGCATTAATATCTCCGGTTCCAGGCAAACGTCTGATATAATCACCGGCAAGACCCGCAAACACTGCCGCCACCTTAGTCAGGTAATCTTCCTGCTCAAAGTCATTGGGAGACTCGCCCCGCCCATGGCGAATACGAGCAACCGACTGACCGGGGGGTACCTCAAGAATCAGAGCCAGATCAGGAGACGGGGCAAAATCATTGCGGCGCAGAATATAGTCAGGATCCAGGCCATTAGCCCCCTGATAGGCAGCGGTGGAAAGAAAATAGCGGTCGGTGAGCACAATCTTGCCGCTCTCAAGGGCTGGATTTATCACCTCTGCCACATGCTGTCGACGATCGGCAATAAACAGTTCCAGTTCCTCTTCATGGCTGACAGCGTCCCGATGACTGTAAAGTTCTCTTATCCGCCGGCCATAGGAAGAATCAGTGGGCTCACGGGTCAGCAGCACCTCAAAACCCTCCCCCCGCAGGGTCTCGGCCAATAATTCTATCTGGGTTGATTTACCGCTGCCGTCAATGCCCTCAAAGGCAATGAGACGCCCTAAGCGGGAAGGGGAAGGCTGCCGAGATCGTTCTGCCCCATATTTTCGCCGGTTTTCGGCAATCATGGCCGCCATCTCCACCGCCGCCTTAAGACTGACGAAGCTGGCCTGCCCCTTACCGGCTATATCATAAGCCGTACCGTGATCCACCGAGGTGCGGACATGGGGCAGACCGATGGTAACATTAACTCCATCGGCAAAATGCAGGAGCTTAAAGGGGATGAGGCCCTGATCGTGATACATACAGACCACCAGATCAAAGTCCCCGGCCACGGCCTTATTAAATATGGTATCAGGTGGAAACGGCCCCTCTACCTGCCAGCCCATTGCCTGGGCCTGGGCAACAGCCGGGGCAATTATCCGCTCCTCCTCATCACCAAACATACCGCCTTCACCGGCATGAGGATTCAGGGCCGCCACCGTTAGCCTTGGAACTTCAACGCCAAAATCACGGCGTAATGAACGAGCACTCAAATCAATCAAATCACAAATTGCCTTAGTGGTCAAACCAGCGGCCACTGACGACAGGCTTTGATGGATGGTAGCCAAGGTCACCTTTAATGACTTCCCGGCCATCATCATGGCAAATTCTTCTGTTTTAAAGAGATGGGCCAGCATCTCGGTATGACCGGGATAATCGTACCCGGCCTCGTGAAGAGCGGCCTTGGTGATGGGGCAGGTAGCCATGGCGGACAAATGGCCTTCAAGCAGGAGGCGTGCCGCCGCCTTAATATAGGCGGCCATGGCCAGGCCGGTCTGCCGGTTGGGACGGCCATAGCGCAGCTCCTGGGGATTCAGGGCGGCATCGGCATCTACATCCGCCGTCTGGTAGACATTTATCGAGCCGGATCGCAGGGGCTGACCAGGCTGCCAGGAACGTACCACGGCGGGCAGATCAAGGAGACGGGCAGTGGCGGCCAGCACCTCACAGTCGCCGATTATTACCGCCCTGGGGCCTTTATCAGCAGCCTGCCAGAGATATTTAAGGGCTACCTCCGGCCCGATTCCCACCGGGCAGCCCATGGTAATGCCAATTAAGGGGTCACTTTCAATATCTACTGCCGCCCGTCCCGTCTTCTTATCCTGCACGTCACACCTCATGTAAACGATCGTACCAGTTCACCAGGGTACCCATTTGAAGTAACCCCGAGCCGTAAGAGTTCACCAGTGCCTTAGATTTGTTCCGCCTCAAGCCGTAAAGGCATGAGGAATTAACTCAATTAACGCCTCACCGCCGTCCCTGGGCAGAATAATGGCAACCACATCAAAACGGATTGCTACCTCTTTAATCTGGTGTTTGGCCATGTAAAACTTGGCAGTCTGGATAATCTGCCGCTGTTTACGGGCGTCCACTGCCGCCGCCGGTACCCCGTAGGCCAGAGTGGAACGAGTCTTGACCTCAACAAAGATTAGATACTCCCCCTGGCGGGCAATTATATCTATTTCGCCGCCTCGAAAACGAAAATTACGCTCTATTACGCGGTAACCTGACTTCTGCAAATGAAGGCCGGCCAGCCGTTCACCCTCGCGGCCCAGGCTGAGACGATCACCGCTCATGACTCAGGGGCTGATTCAAAAAATTCCTTAACCCCGGCGAAACTCCTGCGGTGCAGGGGACACGGCCCCTCAGCAGCCAGAACCCGGCGATGCTCAGCGGTGGGATAGCCCTTATTTTTGTAAAAGTTATACTGGGGATATTGCCGATGATATTTAACCATTATTTCATCTCTGGTTACCTTGGCAACAATGGATGCAGCCGCAATAGAGGCGCTGCGGGAATCCCCCTTGACGAGGGCTTGTTGAGAGACAGCGACCGGAACCGGGAACTTACCATCAACCAGGACAAAATCAGGCGACACCGTTAGAGCCTCGAGAGACTTCTTCATGGCCAGCAGTGAAGCCTGCAGGATATTGATTTGGTCAATAACGGTCTCAGGAATAATGCTGACCCCAATGGACACAGCCATATCCTGTAGAACATCAAAGAGATGGTTACGTGCTTTAACCGTTAATTTTTTGGAGTCATTAAACTGTTGATAATCACAGTCAAGCGGCAAGACAACGCTGGCCGCGACCACCGGCCCGGCCAAAGGCCCGCGCCCGGCTTCATCGGTGCCGGCTATTGTTTGAAAACCCTGACGAACAAACTCACGCTCAAATGAGAAACGATCAGTCTCTCGAAAGAGAGGGAATAAGCTCCGCTGGACAGCCGTGCTATTCCCTCCCCTCATAACCTTATATCTTATTACGGTCTTTAATCCGGGCCGCCTTACCACGCAGCTCACGAAGATAATAAAGTTTGGAACGCCGCACCCGCCCCAGGTTGTTAACCTCGATCCTATCTATTTTGGGGGAATGAAAAGGGAATGACTTCTCAACGCCCACCCCGTGCGACATCTTGCGAACGGTGAAAGAGGCTCCCATCTTGCCCCGATGCTGAGCAATTACCACGCCTTTGAATATCTGAATTCTTTCCTTGGCGCCCTCTATAATCCTCACGTAAACACTAACGGTATCTCCGGAACGAAACTCCGGGATATCATAGCGCATATTCTCTCTTGCCATCTGCTCAAGTACTGTTGCCATCTTTACCACCTTTAATTTTATAGATAATTTACAAATTTTGTTACTATATCAAGGATATTCCTCTCTCTGTCCCCGTGCTCTTGTTGATACAAGAGAATCGGGAACAAAGCTGCTTTAGTCAGACCCCTTATTTTTTTGGGGCAGGCCGAACAGCGGCATAAACTACTATTCGGCAGCCAGCAGACGATCCAGAATTATGGAGACGGCTGAACGTACCGAGAGATGATTATAGCCCTTGCCGCCCAGAGGCGGTAAGACATCATCAACCTGGGCCATAATCTCCGGAGCCAGACCCCAGCCGGTGCCAAAAAGCAAAAGCGTCCGCTCTCCGGCCGCCACACGCTGCTTAGACTGGTTATAATCTATGGTTGCCGCACCGGAAGCGGCAGTGGTCGCCATTACGTGATAACGACCGCCGCGGCTCCCGGCCTCCTTAAAAAGGCTCTCTAAACTGTCGACCACCACTACCTTGGCCAGGGCCTGCCCCCGGTCAGGATTATAAACGGCCCCAAAGCCCTGCCGCCAATGTTCTATAATCTCCATGGCGAGGCGTTGCTGATCCTCATAGGGGGTAACCACATAATAAGTTCCCACCCCATAGGTTGCCGAAGCCCGGGCAATATCATGGAGATCAAGATTGGTTATTGCCGAGCCGATAATCTCTTTATTTTTATTACAGACCGGGTAATGTACCAGAGCCACGTCGAGTTTAACCTCGGCCGTCTCAGCCCGCAGACCGTTAGTTTCAACGCCATCGGCCTTTAAATTCTTTAATTCATCGCCACTGAACCGCGCCCCGGCCAATAAATCAGGCCGCCGCGCCCTTGTCCGCTTAACCGACTGAGCCAGACGCCAGCGCCTGATGGCCTGATGATCGCCGGACATCAAGACCTCGGGCACCTCACGACCGGCAAAAACCCGGGGGCGGGTAAACTGCGGATGCTTAAGCAGCCCGCGGCTGAATGAGTCCCGGCTGGCGGAGTCCTCACATCCCAATACACCAGGCAATAAACGGCTTATGGAGTCAATGAGAACCATGGCCGGCAGCTCACCGCCGGTGAGAACATAATCTCCGATGGACACCTCATCATCAATATAATCTGCCAGCCGATCGTCAATTCCCTCATAACGGCCGCAAATAAGAATCAGATGTTCATATTCGGCCAGCTCAGCGGTTAGGGCCTGATTATAAGGCCGGCCCTGTGGGCTTAAAAACACCACATGGCCGCCAGTCCGCTCAGCGTTCACCGCCTGCAGAGCGGCAGCAACGGGCTCCGGCTTCATCACCATGCCCTCACCGCCGCCAAAGGGCCGATCATCGGTCATGGCGTGCTTATCAAGGGCAAAGTCCCGAATATTATGGCTCTGAATCTCCAGAATACCGGCCGCCCTGGCCCGTCTGATAATGCCCTCATTAAGGGGAGACTCCAG
>CAZSOB010000037.1:0-9760 GCA_964608155.1 uncultured Desulfobulbia bacterium | reverse complement strand
GGCAGGATTACAGACAAAGAATAAAATATCGTTTGAAATAAAATGACTAAACGCCACGGATTCATAATAGCTGCCACCCATAGCGGGGCAGGCAAGACCACCATCACCCTCGGTATTCTTGCCGCCCTGAAGCAGCGGGGCATGGCGGTACAGCCCTTCAAATGCGGGCCGGATTTCATTGACCCCACCCTCCACCAAATGGTCTGCGGCCGGGTCTCCAGGAATCTTGATCTCAAGATGTGCGGCTCTGATTTTGTCAGAGAGTCATTTATAAAACATGGCCGGGATGCCGAGGCGCTTGTGGTGGAAGGGGTCATGGGCCTCTTTGACGGGGGGGAGAGCAGCAGCGCCGCCCTGGCCCGCACCCTGAATCTGCCGGTGGTACTGGTGGTGGACACCAGGTCATGCGCTGAGAGTATAGCCGCCGTGGTCAAAGGCTTCGAGACCTTAGACAAAAGCATTAATCTGGCGGGTGTTATCCTGAACCGGGTGGGCAGCCCCCGCCATCGACAGTTATTAGTTGACGCCATTAACAGCCATTGCCGCACCAAAGTGCTGGGTGCCATCCATAGAGAGGCGGCGTTCAGTATCCCGGAACGTCATCTCGGCCTCAGCATGGGTGAGGAGACCCCCTTAGATGAGGCAGGAATCGCGCGCTTGGCCGGGGCTGTTAATGATATGGGCTTAGACGACCTCATTGCCGCCTGTCCGCTGCCCCGGCCTGCTGCCTCAGAGAACCGGCAGACCGCCAGCCCTGCCCCGGCCGCCCAGAAATCATGCCGCATCGCCATTGCCAGGGATCGGGCCTTTTGCTTCTATTATCAGGATAATCTCGATATTCTGTCCGCGGCAGGAGCCGAGCTGATTCCCTTCAGCCCCTTAAAAGACAAGCGGCTGCCGACGGATATTGATGCCGTCTATCTTGGCGGCGGCTACCCGGAGTTGTACGCCGCGGAACTCGCGGCCAACCAGGAATTATTGACGGAAATCAGGGAATGGTCACGGGCCGACGGCCCTCTGTACGCGGAATGTGGCGGCTTTATGTATCTTACCGAGGGGATTTGGGATTTAAAGGGCAATTTTTTTGCCATGGCCGGGGTCTTCCCCACCGTGACCCGGATGAAAAAGCGGCTGGCCGCTTTGGGCTACCGGGAGGCAGTCGTTCACGACAGCCGTTTCTGGGGCCGGGTCAACTGCCTGCGCGGCCACGAATTTCATTACTCCGATATAACCGCCATGCCGGATAATGTGCAACGGATATACACCTTACAAGACGGCCGCAAGGAGGGCTATATGATTAATAACACCCTCGCCGGTTATCTCCATCTCCATTGGGGCAGAACCCCGGCAGCGGCCAAAAATTTTATCAAATTCTGTGCCGGAAGCGCTCCATGAACAGTTACCGCCCGGAGATTATTGTTACTTTTAGGCATAACGCTTCCAAGTAACAAAATGTGCAACGTATTGAATTTGTTGCTTTTGCATTAAGCCTGACTAAGATGCCCTTAGGCCGGGAGACAGATTAAATTTTTCCTCTAAACCAAGGGGACTGAATTTTTTTCGCGTTTGTTTGCGAAAATTATTCTGTCCCCGAATCGAAGGCTGGAAAAATAAAATCTGTCCCCTAAGTACCGTAAGCCTATTGAGCACAATGCACGTTCTTAACCGGACATTACTGATTAAAGGATAAAAAAATGACCACACCTATCAAGATAAAACCCGAGGCCATTGAAGCCCGGAGTTTTGCCATAATCAGGGAAGAGTTCCTGGAGCGCACCGGACTGCGGCCGGAGAATCTGCCCCCCACTCAATTCGACATAATCCAACGGGTGATTCATGCCACGGGCGATTTTGATTTCGCCGAACTAATGACCTTTCACCCCCGGGCCGTCAGCTCCGCCATTACAGCCCTGCGGGCGGGGATGGATATTATGACCGATGTAAATATGGTGGCCGCCGGGATTAACCAGAGACTGCTTGCCCCATGGGGCAGCAGGGTGATATGCCGCATAGCCGACCCGGATATTGCCGAACTTGCCGTTAGCCGTCAGGCCACCAGGGCCGAAACCGCCATCAAGGAGACCCTAAAAACGCAGCCGGGAATCGTGGCCATCGGCAACGCCCCCACTGCCCTTCTGCGCCTCATGGAACTTATCGCCGATTTACCGGCAAACGACCGCCCCCGCCTCATCATCGGGGTGCCGGTGGGTTTTGTCAACGCCGAAGAATCCAAGCAGATTCTAAGCCGCAAGGATTACCCGTTTATAACCTCCCTGGGCCGCAAGGGCGGCAGCTCCATTGCCGCCGCTATTGTCAACGCCCTGCTTAAACTGGCCCAGGCAGCCCAATAGCCATGGCACCCCGTAAAAAAAGACTACGCTCCGGCTTTACCACCGGGGCCTGCGCCGCCGCAGCCGCCAAGGCCGCGGCCATGCTCCTGCTTAACGGCCGGCCCCCCGGGCGGGTACGTATCCCCTTCCCAGGCAACGGGGAACGAGAATTTGCCGTCCAGGACTGCCGCATAACGGCCGACAATCCCCAAACCACCCGGGCCTCAATTATCAAGGATGCCGGAGACGATCCTGATGTTACCAATGGAGCCGAGATCCGGGCCGCCATCAGCCTTGTGGACGGCAACAATTCCGCCCCCGGCAGCCCCCCCGGTCTGCCAGGCCTCATCTTTAAAAACGGTGAGGGTGTGGGCGTGGTTACCAAGCCGGGACTGGCCGTCACCGTGGGTCAGCCGGCCATTAATCCCGTACCCCGGCAGATGATTGCCGCCGCCCTGCGCGAACTGCCCTGGCCCGCTCACGAGGTGACGAGACAAATAATAGTCGAAATTTCCATCCCCAACGGCCAGGCTCTGGCCGAGAAGACTCTGAATTACCGGCTGGGCATTGTCGGCGGACTCTCCATCCTGGGCAGCACCGGAATTGTCCGGCCCATATCCGCCGAGGCCTGGACTGCCACCATCAAGGCCTCCATGGCCGTGGCCCGCGAGACCGGCTGCCGGGAGATTGTCCTTTCCACCGGCCGTACCTCGGAGAAGGCGGCGCAACAACTGCTGGCTCTGCCGGTGGAGTCCTACGCCATGATGGGTGATTATCTTGAATTCTCCCTGCTGGCCGCCAGAGATTTCGGCTTTAAAAAAATTCATCTAAGCGGCATGTGGGCCAAAATATTAAAGGCAGCCATGGGTATCCCCCAAACCCATGTCAGAAACGGCGCCCTGGAGATCAAACCAGCGGCAGAATTCATCGCCGCCCTGGCCGCCGACGAGCAGTTGCGTCAAGACTTGAGCGATGCCAATACCGCCCGCGAGATATATCAGCGGCTGCGGGCCGTCGGCCATGACCCCCTTATTCGTCAGGTCTGCCTGCAGGCCAAAGATTACGCCGCCCGCACCTCCGGGCTGCCAACTTCAGTCTACCTCGTCGAGAGTCCGGGAAAGGTGGTGGAGCATGTCTAAACTATTTCTCCTCGGCTGCGACCCAGGGCTCACGCCCGACAAAGCGGCTTTACTAACTCGCTGCCAGGCGGCCTTTGCCCCGCGGCGTCTACGCCCGGCCCTGGCAGATTTCACCGGCCCCGTCCACCCCATTAGCCCTCTGCCGGAGTCCCTGCTCAAAATGGCGAAAGAATTGAAGCGCGGCGATATAGCGGTTCTCTGCGGCGGCGATCCGCTGTTCTTTGGCATCGGCCGCCGTTTAATAGAACTTTTCGGTCCCGACCTGATTATCCAGCCCGCCCTCTCAGCCCCGCAAACAGCCTGCGCCCGCTTCCGGGAACCCTGGGACGATGCCTGCTTCATCAGTCTGCACGGCCGGGATGATGATAATTTCGCGGCTCGTATTCTGCGCCGCCCCAAGACCATTGTCTTCACTGACCACAGGCGGACTCCGGCTCTCATCGCCCAAAGCCTGTTAGAGACAGGGGTTAGAATCGGCATAGCTCAAGAGAATATATTAATGATGATAGCCGAGGATCTGGGCAGCCCGGATGAACGTCTTACCAAAGGCTGCCCTCGTGAGATTGCCGGAATGCAGTTTTCCGCCCTTAATATCGTCATCATCAAGCAAAGACAGCCCCTGCCGGAAGCGGATTTTGCCCTCGGCTTAAGTGAGAATGATATCAAGCACAGCCGAGGCCTCATCACCAAGGACGAGGTACGAGCCGCCACCCTCCACCACCTGCGCCTGCCACAGCACGGCGTATTCTGGGATATCGGGGCGGGAAGCGGCTCCATTTCCATCGAAGCCGCCCGGCTCTGCCCCGAATTACAGGTATTTGCCGTGGAACGACAGCCGGAAGAGCAGGATAATATCCTAGCCAATATCAGGCGCTACCGACTTGCCAATATCACCCTTGTAAAGGGCCAGGCGCCAGAGAACTTAAACACCCTGCCCCGGCCTGAACGGATCTTTATCGGCGGCAGCGGCGGCCAGCTGGCAGAGATTATAAATTTTTGCGCCGCCGCCCTGGCCCCCCAGGGCATCATGGTGGTAAACGCGGTTATAAGCTCCACGAGAGACAAGGCCCCGACCCTTCTCCACCAGGCTGGGCTGCGGGTTCAGACCAGCACCATCCAGGTCAGCCGGGCTCCCTTCCCGCCGGAGACAGATAAGATCATAAATTTTAAACCAATTACTATAATTACAGGAAAAAGATGACAGGAACATTCTATGTAGTCGGTGTCGGCCCTGGTGATCCAGAGCTTTTGACCTTAAAGGCCTGGCGGATTCTAAAAAGCTGCTCATGCTTCATTGTCCCTAAGAGCCGTGAAAACGGCAGCTCCACCGCCCGCTGGATCGTGGAGCAGTCACTCTCCACCGCGGATAAGGAAATCGTTGAAATTTACTTCCCCATGCAGAAGGTGCACATGGGTGAAACACCGGCCCCCGAGGTCAGCGCCGCCTGGCAAAAGGCGGTGGATGCCATAATCACCCGCCTTGAAAATGGCCAGGATGTGGCCTTCCCCACCCTGGGCGATCCGGCCATCTACAGCACCGGATTCTATACCTGTCAAACCCTGCTGGAACGCGCCCCGGAGAGCAAGACAATTATTGTCCCCGGTGTTTCATCCATCAGCGCCTGCGCCGCTGCCGCCAACACGCCCCTCTGCCAGGGAGATGATATGCTGGCCGTGGTGCCAGCTACCTTCAACAACGATAAACTGCGCCAGATCTTCAGCACCTTTCAAACCGTGGTTCTGATGAAGCTTCACCGGGTAATGCCCAGAATAACCGCCCTGCTGCAAGAGCTTGAACTGGGAGACAAGGCGGTATTAATTGAAAAAACGGCCCAAGACGAAGAGCGAATAATCCGCGGCTGCCGGGGCAGACAAGATAAACTGCATTATTTTTCCACTATGATAGTGAGGACAAGATGAATCCGGTATATATAATCGGAGCCGGGCCCGGAGACCCGGAGTTAATCACCGTTAAAGGCCTAAGATTATTAAAAAACGCCGATATAATCATCTACGCCGGTTCCTTAGTCAATCCGGCCCTGCTCAACGGCCTGCGGGCCGAGATCCACAATTCCGCCGAGCTGGACTTAGATGAAATAATTACCATCATCAGCCGGAATCACGCCCAGGGCCGCAGAATAGTACGCCTGCATACCGGTGATCCCGCTATTTACGGAGCCATAAAGGAGCAAATGAGCCGCCTCGACGAGCTTGGCATTCCCTACGAGATTATCCCCGGCGTCAGTTCGGCGGCCGCCACCGCCGCCGCCCTCAAGGCCGAGATGACCCTGCCCGAGGTCTCGCAGACGGTAATTATTACCCGGCGGGCCGGCCGCACCCCGGTGCCGGAAAAGGAGAATCTACGAGCCCTCGCCGCCCACGAGGCCACCATGCTCATCTTCCTGAGCGTCGGCATGATTGATGAGGTAGCGGCGGAGCTCATGGCCGGCGGCTACCCGCCAGCGACTCCGGCGGCGGTGGTGGAAAAGGCGAGCTGGCCTGAGGAGCGCATCATCCGGGGTTCTTTGCGCAATATTGCCGCCCTGGTTCAAGAGGCGGGGATTCAAAAAACCGCCATGATCGCCGTGGGCCAGGCCTTCAGCGACCTAAAGCCGCAAGCGGTGTCAAAGCTTTACAACCGCCACTTCTCCCACGCCGAACGACAGGGCCAGAGTACAGCTAATCCCCCTCATAACGCCAATGACGCCGATGGTTCCAATGACGACAGCGCGGCCGGCGCTCTTTAATAATAATCGTCCGGGAAATATTGATCTGCCTCGGGGCCATTACCCATTCACCACCCCGCCGGCAGGCGGTTCCCCAAACCTCACGGGCCTCACCATCGATAATGGCCAGCATCCTGGTCTCCCGGCAGACCGGCGCTTGATAACGGGGAACGACGGGCCGCGGCTGGTAAACCCGGAGCCGGGTTCTAACTGTTCTCCGCATGGTTATGCCCCCTTGATTTTTCTCCATTTCGTTACCAATCATATAACCAAACATGGTACCCACCACCGTTCCAATCAACGTGCCGCCGGTATTACGGCCAATGGCCTGACCGATTAACGCCCCGCTTCCCGCCCCGAATAAGGCCCCGTTCACGGCCCGCTCACCGGCCTGAACCGGGAGGCGCGACAATAATAAAACGAGAGTAAGGGAAAAAATAATCCTGGACATACCCTTTATAATCTTCATAAATAATCCTCCCTGGTGTTGGTTATTGATCTTGACCTTGCCTATTAAATACAACTCAAGACAAATAATTAATAGGGGACATCACCCGGCACGACACCCGACATCACCCCAAATCGCCCGCCATCACAGGGATTTTAGAATCACAGTCTTGTAACTAAATCCAGACTGCCAACTTGCTTTCAGGCCCCGAACATGGCATTATAGACATCTTCGTAACCACTAAGACGGATCTCGGGACAGCAAATCCGCCATATACAGATTAAAGGCGCCTTCCAAGCTGCCAATCATCGGTTGGTGAAAATCACTCTGCCGCCAATTGGTATAAACCAAGATGGCCGCGGCCCTCTGTTACCCCTATTCTAAAATTCTATGCCATTAATAAAAAATTTACTTATCCGCCTCCTGCGAAATCCCGCTGGACGCTACTACAAGGAGGCCCGATTAAACAAGGCCATGGTGCCCGACGAGCCCCTCGTCCTCTTTGCCGACTGGTACAATATTGCCCGCCGTATTGATCCGGAGCGCTATAACGCCATGACCCTAACCACGGCCACGGCAAACGGTATCCCCTCGGCCCGCATGGTGCTTTTAAAGAATTTTGACGATAACGGCTTTGTCTTCTTCACCAATTACGGCAGCCGCAAGGCCCGGGAGCTGGCCGTTAATCCCCAGGCCGCCCTGGTTTTCTGGTGGAAAGAAATTTACCGGCAGGTGCGAGTTGAGGGCCGAATCGAGAAATTAGATACCGCCGCCTCCGATGCCTATTTTGCCACCCGGGGGCGCGGCAGTCAGCTGGGGGCCTGGGCCTCACACCAGAGCTCGATAATAGAAAACAGAGCTGTATTAGAGGAAAGGTTAAAACAAATCGAGACAAGATTTACCGGCAAACCAGTACCCCGCCCCCCCTTCTGGGGCGGCTTCCGCCTCATCCCCGCCGCCATTGATTTCTGGCAGGGCCGTCAGGACCGCCTCCATGACCGCCTCCACTTTTCCCGCCAGGACAAGGGCTGGCATCTTGAGCGTCTGGCACCATGAAAACGGCCATTCTGGCCCTGACCAGAGGCGGTAGAGAGCTTGCCATGCGCCTGGCCCCAGCCCTCAAGGCCGAGGTAATCAACCTTAAGGGCCGCAAGATAAAAGCAGTTACCAAGGAGCTCTGGCCCCAATACCAGGGCTTTATCTTCATTATGGCCGCCGGAATTGTAGTACGGATAATCAGCCCCCTGCTGCGGGACAAAAAAACCGACCCCGGAATAGTGGTGATGGACGAGGCCGGGAAATACGCCATAAGCCTCCTTGCCGGTCATCTCGGCGGGGGCAACGAATTGGCGCGTACCGCGGCAGAGGCTGCTAACGGACAGGCCATAATCACCACCTCATCCGACACCCTGGGCCTTACCCCTCTTGACCTATGGGCTCGCCGCCAGAGGCTCCACTTAGTTAAGGGCAGCTTTATCACCCTCAGTGCTATATTGGTAAATAAAGGCCGCCTGAAAGTGCACTTAGACAATATCAGGGGTGAATGCCCCCCGGACTTCGAGGTGGAAGACGATCCCGCCCTGGCCGATCTCGTCATCAGTAACCGCCGTCAGCCAGGCCGGGCTGCTGTCCTCTATCCAAAAAATATCATCCTGGGCATCGGCTGTAACCGGGGGGTAAAAAGAGAAGAGGTGGAATCTGCCGTTGGTGAAATATGCCGGGAGCTTAATCTTCTGCGCCCAGCTATTGGCGGCCTGGCCTCCATTGATTTAAAAGCCGACGAAGAGGGCCTGCTTGACTTTGCCCGTCAAAATGAGCTGCCGATAAATTTTTACCCCGCCGCCCGTCTCAATACCGTCAGGGACGTGCAACAATCGAAAATTGTCCACCGCTACACCGGTGCCTACGGGGTAGCGGAGCCCGCCGCTATCCTGGAGTCAGCCGCTGACAAGCTCCTGTGCCGCAAAAAAAAATGGCGGAATGTAACCATCGCCATTGCCGAGAGGCCGGTAATCATCACCCCGGAATATAAGTGATCACAACTATTTAAATTTTCTTCTTTAAGCAACCACAAAAAGATCTCCTAATCTGCCACCCCCTCCCCATATTAAGCAGGCAAATCTTGCTTACAATTATACCGGCAATATTTGAGCCTATTGAGACATTATCTTTGGCCAACTATAGCCATTCACATCCGGCCTTTTTAATTTCTTTTATTCCCAAAAGAAATACTGGCCAACAGGTAAAATCTTTGGTAATTGTACCTATGTAATTTTACCCACCATAATTGTCCCCATGGGTAATTTAACCTGCAATTATTTTAAACAAATGGGCGACAAAAGTGGATAGAGAAGTCGTAACTGTTAACCAACAAATAAGGAGGAGTAAAAAATGGCTGAAGAAATCTCCCTGGGGAATCCGGCAGTAGTTGGACTGGCTGGATTCGGAATGACAACCCTGATTTTGCAATTTCACAATTTAGGACTTGTCGGCATAGGCCCTGTCCTTTGGTTAGGTATTGTTTTTGGCGGCACCGCCCAACTAATCGCCGGTATGCTTGAGTTCAAAACCGGCAACAATTTTGGTTTCTGCGCTTTTTCAGGCTATGGGGCCTTCTGGATTTCTCTGTGCTTTTATCTGATCTTCGGCACCAACGCGGAATTAGTCAAGATGTACCCTGTACTAAAATTTGGCGGCCATGATCTGGGAATTTTTCTTCTGATGTGGACTTTCTTTACCTTTATGTTATTCGTCGCCTCAATGAAACATCATACCGCCCTGGCACTGCTCTTTCTCACCCTGCTACTGGGATTCATCGGTCTTGACCTCAAAGAATTGATCGGCAGTCAACTGGCCGGCACACTGGCCGCCTGGGATCTTATCGTATGCGCTTTACTGGCCTGGTATCTCATGTGCGTTACCATCTGGGGTGATGCCGGAATCAAGCTGCCAGTTGGCAGCCCTTGGATTTAATATAAAATAAAAACACTGTAAAAATTCCAGGGCGTGGTTATTTTTCAGGTGCGAGGCCGGATATATAGAGTTTGTGCCTGAAAAATAACCACAATGCAGTAAAACAGCCTTTTTATAAGACCGTCATAATTTTTCTTGACAGGA
>CAZSOB010000036.1:0-10329 GCA_964608155.1 uncultured Desulfobulbia bacterium | reverse complement strand
CTCTCGGCAATCTGGGGCCCCAGACCTCGCAGGGGGTCAGTATCATGCATTATCTCCGTTTTCTCGGCGGCTCCCTCGGCACCGCCATCGCCACCAACACCCTGGAGCTCAGGCAGGCCGTCCATTACGACGGCACAGGCATTCTCCAGAATCATGATTATGTGCTGAATTTTATTAACACCACCGGTCATAAGCTCACCGCCTTCATGCCCGCCGACCTGGCCACGGCCCGCGGTTATGTATTTCTGGGCCGAGTCCAAAGTCTCAAGGCCTTAAGCCTCTCCTTTCAGGATACCTTTCGCCACACCTCGTTATTCGGGGCCCTGGGCAGTATCTTTCTGCTGCTGCTTATCCTTGACGCCCGGCGAACAAAAAAACAGCTTAACAGGGCCAAATCTTTGTAAACGATCAGCAAACCACACTCCGGAAGCCACCTCCGAGCTGTAAGCGTTTCAGGGGCGCCCGCCCTGCCGTGCGTGATCAAGTTTCCCGATTATACTCCCGCTATATTGGGGGAGTCGAGCGCCTGCAACGGGGTGTTCATGAAGCACTTGCGAGTATTGTTGTCCGCCTGTCCGGATCATCCACAACAACCCGACCCGTGCTTATACATTTGTACATATGTTTAAAAACCACTCCGGGATTACCCACGCTGTCATTTAAAAAATATGAATGGCCCTTGGGATTGTCATATTCATTGTTAATATCATCACAATCAATGGCAAAAACATTATTATGTACCTTGCCCATATCTTCCGGGCCGGTATGCCCCAGCCTTCTCGAAGCAATATGATTTTTTAAATTAGAAATTTTACTGGCCCGCAGCGCCAGGTCATCTGAGGCAAAATAGACCGAGACATTACGTGAGGCATGCGATATTAATTCACCCGGCTGCCCCTTTTCAAGGGTCTCGTTAACCACATCCGCCGCCATGAGAAACGTATTCCGAAACAGCAGAGGAACACCGCCCGGCAGATCATACTTCTGCCAGGCCGCGAGACTCTGCCTGAACACCCTGTTACCCATGGAATGCGACAGCATATTGATTCTTTTCAGACAAGGTTCCTCCGTCTGCTGCTGCCGCCAGTCAATAAAGCGGTTCAACAGCCGCGCAAAGGCCGGGGCCGAGGCATCAGCCGATTTTTGATCGTCCCAATAATCCTTGATAATGCCAAAATCATTATCACATGGCCAGATCAAGGGTACCACCTTAACCAGGCCATTTTGCTGACCGTCAAAAAGGGCCTGCAGGGCCTCAACGCGCGGGAAGATATCCGGCTCCGGTAAATTTGAAAAGCCATGGATAAAAAATAATAATTCCCGATAATCCGCCTCTTTCAATTCCTGTAAAAGGGCCTCTGAACCAATTTCAATATATTCGTTTTCCCCAACTCTGCGGCAATAATACAGATCATTGGCCGGGGCGTTTTTGGCAAGATCAAAATCTATTTTTCTATTCTTCTTACTGCGGCTTGACTGTTTTAACTGACGATTTGTTATAAAAAGCATCTTTCATTTCTCCCCTTTTTTATTTTTGCGCTCAAGACAACGACCCGGACGAAAATCGTGCGCTTAAAAGTAACAGGCTCTTCCAATGAATCTGCTGAATAGTTACGATGATACAAGTAATTTACAAGGTCATAAGTTTAAGCTCTTTTTATTACTATTTTCAATTTGTCCAATTGTACAGAAACATCCTATCACCAAATAATCAAACGCTACCCCCTTTACGCCTTCGATTAAACCCTGCCAGACCCGCAATTCCAGTGCCATCATACCCCACCACGGTATCAGGCAGCCGTTAGGCACTATCCCAGGTAACAGATTTCAGTCCACAACAAAGACACCAATTGAGGAGGCCTTGTCCAGCATCACAAGAACGTCAAGTCAATCACCAAGGCGCAACGGCAAAGAAATACCCTCCCGCCTGCCCCCAAGCCTGCCTGCTTTTAATGTTGGACATTCAGGGTCTTACCACCTTGGCCGGGGTCAAGTCCAATGGGATTTACCTCAAAAATATCATGATTGTTCGAGGCAGGAAATACCGCCGGTTTTCCTGGAGCTGTCTCCATTGCCCCCTGCCTGTTCATTTCCTGCATCGGGGCATCAAGGTGGCCGCCCTTGCCGTCCCAATGGAGGGGAAGCTTAAAACGACCGTTAACCAAAATCCTGCCTGAATGGATTAAAAATGCGGAGATAAAGGCGGAGTGAAATGGCTCAGCCGGTAAGGTCAGCAACACTTCAGTACGTCCCCTCGGCAGTCTTTGCACGGCAGCAGGCCGGTAGCCGGCGTCTATCACCTTTTGGTTGGCGTCATACAGGAATGCGCCGGCATAAACTGTCCCGGCAGGCGGCGAACCAATGCGATACTGGAATCCTATTCGCATCACGTTGCCGTTGATGGCAATCAAATCACAACGTTCAATACCGGCCCCAGGGTGCCCCGCTGCCTGCATTTGCAGATCTGCAATATCTTTCTGTTCAGCAGCAAGGTTCAAGCCGGTCATTTTCTCCAAATAGACGGGTCGGGGGATGGAAATCGGTGTGGCCGCTACGGCACCGCCGCCTCCGGCCAGGGTTCCGGCAACACCGCTTACCACCCCCGTTCCAGGCACCTTCTTTGTTAAATACTTCTCTATATACCGCTGCCGTTGGGCACTGCCGTTATTGACTATATTCTCCGGGGTCTTCAGACACCAGTTAAAATGGCCGCTTCTCTCTCCGCTCCACACCGGCGGGACAATACCGGGCAAATGATACTGTTTGGCTTGGTCGTACTGGGCAACCGCCTTTTCGGCATAGGCCTTACAAAATTGGTAACTATTCAGCGTGATGTCTAAAAGCAACAATAACCACCGAACTGTAACTGTTCAGCAGTGCTCCAGGTTCGTTCATTTAGGACTTTGAAGCATACTTTCGTATTCGAGAAGGCCGAAATGGGCGAAGATGGGGTGCTGCTGAATAGTTACCAAAATTGTTGATCTGCGCCAAACGAATAAGGAGCTGCGAAAAACAATACCATAATGAGTACCGAAGCCATGTTCGCGGCCTTTTTCATAGATAGACCTCCCTGGTGATTAATTTCGGCCACTACTCCACGTAAACATACGCCACAAGGTTTGCCTCTTTAAGCCAGTCTCCACCATCTATGAGTTTAATATCCACCTTATAAAGGTTACGACCGGGCAATTTAGTGGATATAATACCCATCGCACCTGAATTCTGGCCATCGGTATCGAGCCACGTATACCCTTTCTTCCCCGCATTTTTGACAACATCATCGTGGTACAGGGTCAACGATATTGTCGCCGCCGGAAATCTGCCAAATGGAGTCAGATCATACAATTCAGCCTGATAATAGGTAAATCCCTTCCCACTCCAAGATTGACTGTGCATGGTCTGCCGGCCGTGATCCCACTCGTCGCCCTCTATCACCCCCTTATTTAAGGAAGACCATGAAGGTTCTTGTGCGGTCCGCACCTTGACGACCTTGCCCGTCTTGACATTTTTAAAGCTAAACCGGGTGGAGCTGTTATGATTATTCGAAAGCAACCCCTCTCGGAGGTACTGCTCTCTGTTTTGGGCTTTTTGCTTCTTAAACGGGCCACCCATCGGTAGTTGCAGGCAAAACCAGGTCGCATCATCGACTGGGGTATAACTGACGAGCTGGATGTCTGCTCTGCTGTGCAGCTGCGGCACACGACGAAGTTTTATTACCGCTGACACACTTCTTGCCTTGGGGTCGGTGCTTGATGAGATTGAAGCTCTCCCCCCCTCTTGCGCCGTGTACTGCATATCAAAATAACTGCTGTTTGCCGGCCCTGTTATAGAAAATTTATTTGTATTTCCGTTTCCAAGCCCATAGTTATCTACTCGAAAAACTGAGAGGGCCGCATTCCCCATAAAGTCGTCCACCTTGACATTGGGATTGAGATCGGTTGTCGCAAAGGTGTAAATGCTCTTGGCAAGCCCCTTCACGCTTCCAGGGTCAACTCCGGCAAAGGCAACCTTGCCCACATTCATAATAAAGTTAGAAAATGCCTTGATCACATTGCCATTGCGCTGCCAGAATGTGCGTTTGTCATGTTCGTCCATCACGACATTTACAAGTAAGCTGTTGTATTTCTTCGTGAGTTTATCATAATCCATAACGAAGATCGGCATCCTGGGGTGTATCGTTCCTCCAGCATTTTTGGGAAAATCTGAACCACTGTTATTGGGCGGCAGTATGGCAAAATTATGCGGACGATCTTCATTATCAACCATGGGGAAGGCTGTTGATCTGGATTGGATCTGATCCGGCCGTAACGTCAGCTGATTCTCGCCTTTCGTCTCACTAAGTATGGAGGTGGCCATCATGGAAAATTCACCAAAATACTGGTCGTCATCATCACTGTCATACTCAGCCTGTTCGGAAACACCAACACTGGCGAGTTCCGCCACATAGGTCCATTTCATCGGAGCCGAATTCCGGGTCGCGACGACGACCTCATTCCGTAAATTATCACCGGCGATAAGTCCGGCACCTAAAAGCAGCCCCGTTGTTGAGAAATGGCTTAATGAGTAAACCGTTCCATCAACCGGGTTATTGCTCACCACAGCATAGTAACTGCCAACCGGCGGGTTGATCACGTCATAAAGTAGAGAACCGTTATAGCCCTTTGGTACCGCATCCCAGCTATAGTAGCGCACCCCTTTGTATTTCGCACACACGGCAGCCCCATCAAGGGCGATTGAGTCACAGTCCTTGGTCTGCCCGTATTCATTTTGTAAAACATCCCGGTAGATCCATCTGTTTGGGCTCTGCATTTTTCCGAAAAGTCCCTGCCCCGGAGGCGGGGGGATAGGGCTTTTTTGCGATGAGAGCCGTTCTGCGTTGGCCAGGAAAAAGGAGAGGGTGGGGAATTTGTAGCTGCCCTTTTTTATCTCCTTAAGAGACAGTACCGGCGTTTCAATCACACTAAAGGCCATCCCGCTTTGCTGTACTGATGGCAGTTTGATGATTGAATAGGGCAGTTTCGCACCATTTATGAGGAATGTATCACCGAGAGCGGCCTTAAACGGTGCCGCATACTGGACATCAAAGCGCCCCCTTAACTCACCATGATCCTTAACGTCTAGGCGGACAGGCGGGACAAACCCGGACTCTCCCAACTCCCCATGAGAGCCGGCAGCGCCGTTGTTCTCAAGTTTGGTGATCTGTAGACGAAACTGCAAACGGCCGCTGGCGGGGAGATGCTTTTTATCAACCCAGAAATAATAATCTGAATTCGCGGATTGGCCGGAAAATGTGGTTATTGATGAATCGCTGATTATCCATGGGGTGAATGTCCCCAATGTCTTTTTCTGGGCCTGGGCCGGATGCCAAATCTTTTGCAATGCCCCTGATGCGATATGACTTTCCGGCAATAGTTGATAGATGTAACCCTCCTGGTCAATGCGGGGACTCAAGGAGATATGGCTCCCAACTGCGTTGTTATACGAAAGGACAATGTGCACTTTGTATAGCCCAATTTCAGGAACGTTAATGAGCTGTTTGGTCTCCAACGCACCCTTCGGGATCGAGAAGGAGGTGCCGGGTGTCACCTCAAATTTACCGCCATCGGTATTGGCAATGGCCCAGCGCAGAGAGCCACGAGCCGGCTGCATAGCCGGATTCCTTTGGACGGCTCCAGCAACGATTTTCTCATAATCCGGGATTATTGCCGTTCCGGTGATTGTTCCAGTGGTCATACCGCCGCCTTGGGTGTCTTTCGCCATATTTTTATCAAGATAGTTTTGACGTGCAGCGCCCCCTTTAATCACCGCCTCCTTTGATGTACGCATACACCATTCGTAATGCCCCTTCGTATCCGCACTCCAGACAGGAGGAGTGATATTGGGCAGCGAATGCTCCTGAGCAAGGGCAAACTGGCGCACGGCATTCTGGGCGTATTTTTTACAAAACTCCTGCTTATTCACTTGGGGAATTGCCCCCGCGACAGTGGCTGATGCCTTTACCCGGTAGACGCTATTCGCCCATTTTCCACCGCAGATCTCATGTTTGTTGCCGGCACAGGGCATATTGCACTCAGCACTCTTGCCAAGAGAGCCATAGTCATTTCCACAGAAGCAGAAGGTCCCATACTGAAGACCAGCGTAGGAAGCCCCCTTCTGCCCGCACTGTGCCAAACAACTATCTGTAGTCATATCTGCCGATTGGAAGGAAAAGCCGGACAAATCCCTGCTCTGTTGATCCTTAAAACATCCAAGATAGGAATTAGCTCGGGCGGCCGCAATAATGCTCCCCATATCGGCCATTTTCCCCACCGTGCCGACAACACCAGTAAGCATCCCGCTTGCAGCAGGATTGTTAGTTAGATACTTGTCCAGATACTCCTGCCGTTTGGCGCTTCCCTCATTCACAATTTTCTCGGGTGTAATCAAACACCAGTTGTAGTGACCATTTCGATCATTGCTCCAGACCGGCGGCACTATCCCTGGCAAATTATGCTTTCTGGCCTGATTAAACTGGGCAACCGCCTTATCGGCGTAGGCGTTACAAAACTGCGGCGTGTTACCGCCAAAGGAGTACGTTGGCGCAACAGATACCAAAGCTAAAAGAACAGCCACAAATCCCGTTACCATTTTCATTTAAAATCCTCCTCACTGCAGCATTTTTTCTTCAATTTTATCCCGCCTGTAATTTAGTTTTCCCGCCCAATGCATTCACAGATGACCAAGTCATACCGCTAAAAAATCCCACTATTTAGTGGTAGTATAGTCGAAGGTAGGGTACATATGAGGTACAGATTGAGGAAAAAGATCAGTTATTTTTCGGCGGTAATCTTTTCCCCACCGGGAGAACAGAGACAGGATGTCAATCGACATGGAAAAAGGTAAGGCCGGCTCCCACGGATCGGCTCCCACCTCCATTCAGGCTGCATTCTCGGCCAAAACCCAGGTTCCCAGGCAAGGTGAACGGATACATCTGCGTTCTCGTCTTATCACCCAGCTGTCAGATTTTTTGGAGAAAGGCCACCTGTGGATAACTGGCCCGCCGGGGGCTGGAAAAACAGTGCTGGCGGCCGATTATTGCGCTCAGACCTCGATGCCTGCGGCCTGGTACGAACTTGACCCCCTTGATACTGACCTTGCCTCTTTCTTCTCAACATTTCCCCAGGCCTTTACCGCCTTCTGCCCAGCCGCACTCTCCGATCCACATTTGCCGAAACTTCTTCCCGAAGACATCCTGAACCTGCCAATCTTTGCCAGAAGATTTTTTCGTACCCTTTTTGCCTTACCGGCAGAACGGTGGCTGCTCATCTTGGATGATTACCATGAGATCCCCGATGATTCCCCCCTTGTTGCCCTGCTGGTTATCTGCCTGAAAGAGCTGCCGACAAACTGCCGGGCCATTGTGTTGAGTCGGAAAGCACCACCCCCTGCCTTCGCCCACATAAAGGCCGATGGCCTCCTCCAAGTCAGCGATGCGGAGATGCTCTCTTTTACCCGGCGGGAAATCCAGGAAGTTATGGCTTTGCACGGCATCTCCGGTGAACGGCAAGATTGCTTGAACTACCTCAACAAGGCCTCCGCCGGCTGGGCCGCCGGACTCACCCTGTTGCTCAAAGAACGGAATCGGGAATTCTACAGTAAAGAGCATATCGAGGCCCTCAATCACCAAGAGCTCTTCGACTATTTTGCCGGAGTTATCTTCTCTAAATTGGCCGAGACCAAGAAAGAGTTGTTAATGTCAGCCGCCCTGCTGCCGGAAATCCAACCCCATATCATCGATCTTCTCCTTGGGGAGGAGTCGTGCCAAGGATATTTCACAAAGTTGAGTCGGAATAATTTTTTCACCTATGCCCTGGATCATAGGGGGGGATTGTTTCAGTTCCATCCGCTGTTCAAGGAATTCTTACGGAGCCGGGCCGTTGACACCCTTTCCGCCACCACACTGACTGATCTCCAAGAACAGGCTGCGGAAATCTTAGTTGTGGAAAACCGCACGGTGGATGCCATTGAGATGCTCAATCAAGCCCGGAGCTGGCAAAAAAGCGTGGCGCTGATTGAGAAAATCGGCACAAAGATGCTGGCCCAGGGCCGCTTCAGAACTCTGCTCCACTGGCAGCAGGCCCTGCCCCATAATGTGGCCGACAACAACCCCTGGCTGCTCTTCTTTTTCGGCAATGCCAAAATGGCTTTTGATCCCCTGCAATCAATTGATATTCTGGAATACAGCTTCTCCCTCTTTCAGAAACAGGAGAATATCACCGGCGCTCTCCTCGCCTGTTCAGCCCTCACCAACTCCATCATTAACCACCTCTCCGAACTGCCAGTTCTTGATCCATGGCTGGATTACCTGGAACAACAACTGGATTCACAGGATTTTCCCGAGATGGGAACCTTTGAGCACATCACCATCGTCAACGCAATCTTCAGGGCCATGGTTCTACGGCGCCCCGCCCACCAAGACCTTGAGACATGGAAAGGCCATGTGGTCAGATACGGCGGGATGCACCCGGCCCTGATCACCCACTACCTGTGGACCGGACAGTTCACCGAGGCCAGAGCGGCACTCGACAACATCTATGCCCATTCTGGCCAAATCGGTTCAAAACTGCAGTTGTCAGCCATCAAGGCCATGGAGGTGCAGTATTATCTTATTATGTGTGATGCGGATCAATGCGTCAGGGTCATTGAAGAGTCGTTGGCAATGATCGAAGAGACCGGGATCAGAGTGTGGGAGGTTCATTTTCTTATCCTCGGTGCCGGTTGTTGCCTCAACTGCGGCAGGCATAAAAAGGCAGCTCATTATCTACGGGCAGTGGAACAAATAATCGACCGTGCCCGGTCGTTAGAACAAAGTTATTATCATGTGGTTAAAACCCTGGAGGCGCTCTTGACAGAAGATTTGATTGCGGCAGACCGCCACCAGCAGTCTGCGCTGAATATGGCAGAAAATATCGGGATGCCGTCATACTCAACCTGGTGCTGGTATGGATCAGCCCTGGTGGCTCTCTTTCAGGGTAATTACCAAACAGCACACTATCGTTTGGAGCAGGTTCTGGAGCTGGCGGCATCACCCGGCAACCCTTGGTTTACCTGCCAGGCCCACCTTGGCCTCGCCTACATGTATCTCAAAAAAGACGAGAGGGACAAGGCCGCCGGGCATTTGCGGAAGGGGCTCCACCTAGCACAGCAGGAGAATTATTTGACCTTCTTCTTTTTTATTCCGAAAATGATGACCGCCCTTGCGGTAATGGCTCTGGAAGAGGAAATAGAAACAGATTTCGTCCATCGTTTTGTCACCCGCTGGCAAATGAGGCCCGAACATCCCCCTATCCATCTAACAAACTGGCCCTGGCCCCTTAAAATCTATACCCTGGGACGATTTTCCATACTCATCCACGGCAAAAAGATTGACGCATCTTCACTGGCCCGGAAAAAACCATTCATGCTGCTCATGGCTATGATTGCCGTGGGAGGAAGGGAGGTGAGCAAGACCAGGCTGGCCGATATTTTCTGGCCGGACAGCGAGGGAGATGACCAGGCCGCCGCCTTGAAAATAACCTTACATCGTCTGCGGCAATCACTCGGCGTACGCCATGCGATTATCCAAACGGCGGGGAATCTCTCACTTAATCCCCTTATCTGCTGGGTGGACAGCTGGCATTTTGAGCGTCAAGCGGGAAGGGCTCTGGCTTGGGAGGAAAAAGACTGTGAGAATAAAAGTGCGGCAGTCAAAAAATCACTGGGATGTTATCGCGGTGATTTTCTTATCTCCCTTGATGATGAACCGTGGAGTTTTGCCTATCGGCAGAAGCTGCAGAATCTTTACAAGCAGCTGCTTGGAAGTATTTCGCATCGTTGATATCCAGCTCCGGCAGAGGTTTTATCCCTTCAGTAAAGCGCAGACTCCGAGCCTGGTATTTTATAGCCCGGAGACAAAAGTATTGACAAGAGTATCAGTGATGTCTATCACTTATTATCAACAACTTACAGCCACGGAAGGAGCGTATCGGCTCTTTCCGTATCCTTTACGCTAACCTTAAAACAGGACTCGAAAATAATGGATAAAACAAGCAAGATTATTGTCCCGATCGACTTTACAAGCACCACGGATAAAGTAGTCAAGTACGCAACATCTGTAGCAGACAAAATGGAAGCCCATGTTGTCTTTTTACATATAGTCAATGACTTCCAGGGCTATGACATGTTACTTGTCCACCCGTCTTTTTCCTTAATAACAAAAGATCTGAAAGACAAATCCGAGGAGAAGATAGCAAATTTGGTGGAAGATTACCAAGACCTCAAGTGTGGCGTTTCCGGCAAAGTCATTATCGG
>CAZSOB010000035.1:0-10333 GCA_964608155.1 uncultured Desulfobulbia bacterium | reverse complement strand
GGGTGGCTGAAATATGAACGGAGAAGATAAACGACAGTCTGTCAGGGTGGACAGCCGGATAATGTTTGCCGTCCACCCGGTTTCAGAAGATGATTTTCTGAGGGTAAAACAGGACTTAGACAATGGCATAAGTCTCTATGAACGGCCGGAACTGAGCAATATCAGAACCTTTGTCGGTGCCCGAGCCGCCCTGGAGAGATTAAAGGATCGGGATGCGGATATGGCCAACTTCCTGCAACATATGGATGCCAAACTTAATGTCTTACTCAAAAAGGTAGATAGCAGTCCTTCGCTGTTGGATCAACTAATCTTGCAAGGGGTTAATATTGCCGGTAACGGTCTGGCCTTTTGGAGTACAAAAAAATATGCCAAGGGCGATTTACTGGAATTTTACATTGTTCTCCCAGCCGACAATACATTTATTGATTGTTTCGGCAAAGTGGTAGAGTATCGGCCGGAAAAGGGCAACGGCCGGAGCAACTACCGGGTCTCATGCCATTTTAAACTTATAATGGAAAAAGACAGGGAAGAAATTATTCAGTACAATTTTAAACAGCAAGGTCTCGCCCTGCAACGCCGCCGTTTAGAAGGGACATAACCCACCCCCGGACAACCTCCCCCCAAAAGGCCCGGGTCGTAGGGGCGTATTGCCATACGCCCAGGTACACCCAGCAGGGTATAATAGCAAAATTCCAACTCAAATTTCTGGTTTCTCTAAAACCGGCAGACCAACCAAGAGTTTCAGAGCGGCATTTAACTGATTATCAGTGGCGCTTATCGGCGGTTTCTTACCTTTGTCCCGCCCGATTTTATTATCATTCTTCATATGGTGCTTAAGATCCTTTTCGCGGATAAATGTCCGCGCGCTGCCGTTCTGGTGATCTTGCAGCAGCGGTACGATTATATCCGGGGTAACGCCCCTGGCCTGAATTGAACGACCGCTGGGCGTGTAATATCTGGCGGTAGTCAGGCGCAGGCCGGCCCCGTTATTTAAGGGGAATACCGTCTGTACGGAGCCTTTACCAAAGCTTTGAACCCCGAGAATAAGGGCTCGTCCACTGTCCTGCAGAGCCCCGGCCACTATCTCAGAGGCGCTGGCGCTGCCGCCATTAATGAGGACTATAATGGGAAAATCATAGGCAACCGCGCCCTTGTGGGCTCGATAGGTCATGTTTTGATCCGTTAGACGGCCCTTGGTCGAGACAATTATTCCTTTGTCCATAAATATATCTGAGATTCCTATTGCCTGCTCCAATAACCCGCCGGGGTTATTGCGCAGGTCAAGTATCAGGCCCTTGATTTGGCCCTTACTCCTTAGTTGCTTTAAGGCAGCCAAGGTATCCTTGGTGGTTTTAGCCTGAAAACTGGTGATGCGCAGATAGGCATAACCTGGTTTTAAAATCTTGCTCTTGACACTGTGCAGGGGGATGACATCGCGGGTTATGGTAAATGTACGCAGCTTGGGCCATCCCCGGCGGTAGATGGAGATGGTAACCTTGCTGCCTCTTTTGCCGCGTAAGAGTTTCACCGCCGCCATCATATCCATATCCTTGGTGTAGGTGCCGTTTATTTTTATGATTCGGTCACCCGCCTTCAGGCCCTGCTGAAAAGCGGGGGTACCCTCAATGGGGGATACAATTACCAGTTCGCCATTTTTTATGGTTATCTCAATACCGATGCCGCTGAAACTGCCATTGGTCTCAATCTGTAAGTCCTTGAAATTTTCGGCGGTCATATAGGAGGAATGGGGATCAAGAGAGGCAATCATCCCTTTTATAGCCCCTTGAATTAACTTGTCTGGATTGATGGGTTCCACATAATCCTTTTCCAGCAGATTGATAACATCGGCGAATTTTTCCAGGCTCTTATAGGTGTTATGATCCCTGGCCGCTGCTGGTTTGCTGTTGGTAAACCCCGCGCACAGGGCGATGGCAGCTACGATAATTAGTTTTTTAATGGTCATGGCTTTTTATCTTGGTTGAGGTTTTTTACAGCTGCTGGCTTGCTATAAGTCTCAGACGCGCTGTTTTTTTTCTGCCCCTCTAAAACTTTACCTGGCGCCGTTTTCCGGTTTATGGTCAGCCAGGGCAGGGGGTCAATGGGGGTGGGACCGTAGCGTAACTCAAAATGCAGCCCCTTGTGGAGCAGGCCGTCACCGCCGGCCAGCCCGATAACTTCGGCACCCCGCACGTGGTCGCCGGTCTTTTTATAGATAGTGGCCAGGCCGGAGAGCAGGGTGTAATATTGTTGACCGTGGTCGATGATAACGGTATTGCCATAGGCCGCTAAATAGCCTGTAAAAATAATCTTACCGGCAAAGATGGCCCTGACCTTGAGGTCGCCGGCCGGGGTAAAGTCAAGGCCGGGAAAATTTATTCTGAAGCCGAATTTACCATTTTGAGAACCAAAAAAACGGTTTATTTTTCCCATTACCGGTGGTATTAGCTGCCCCTTCATGGCCGCAAAGCCGCTTTTGAGGATGGTATGCCGCTTGTATGAACGGTCAGCTCTGGTGATCTTCCTCCTGCGCGCCCGGATCATTGGTACTCTGGATTTGTTGATTTTGGCCTCAAGGCTCGCGGCACCAGCCGCCATTTCCTGCAAGGCCTGTTGATAAAGATCCTTTTGGAGCCTTACCTGATTTAACAGGTTCTGGCGCTTCATTCTGGTGTCTATGAGCTGCTGCTCTTGAGTTTTTTCCTCGTTAATTATGTCTAATATTTTGTTTTTACTGGCATTTATATTTTTCATGGCCTCCTGCAGGAGGGATATCTTGGTTCGATAGCGCTGGATTATCTGCCGGTCATGGCGGAGCATAAACCTGAATTCTTCTCTTATATTTATGGCCTCCGGCAGGCTGTGAGCAGCAAAAATAGCGTTTACAAGGGTAACGCCGCCCATTTTGAAGAAGGCCGTTAGACGTTTTTTTACATACTCCTTAATGGCCTCCTTCTGTTTAACTATGAGTTTTGTTTCCTGTTCTTTGGCCCGCAGGTAATCCTCCTGGCGGTTTAATCTTTGCTGGATGTCTCGCAGTTTTTGATCCTCTACGCGCAGATTAAGATCAATTTTTTTTAATTCCTGCTCCAGGTTGAATGACTGAATTCCACTTTCCTTTACTTTCTGCTGCTGGCTTGCCATTGCCGCTCTGATGCGGTTTAATTTAACTGCCGGAGTGGTATTTTCTCCGGCCATGGCCGTCAGGGAGGCATTCAGGCTGAAAAAAAATATTATAGATAGAGCGGCAAGGCGGATCATGAGTTGTCTCATAGTTAGAGGCGTAGGAATTTTCTGATTGAGACAATGCTTCCGGTGGTGCAAAGCAAAATACTTATAACCAGGATTGTGCCGGTCATGGCCGGGGGGAGAAACGTGAGTTGGAGGGTCTTGAATAGACCTGGGCCGGTAAAGTGATGCTGGAGCCAGTTGAAAAGCAGGTAAAGGCTGGCAATGCCCAGTCCGGAACCCAACACGCCCTGCAAAAGCCCCTCAAGCAGAAGGGGAGCCTGGATATAGCTTCTGGAAGCCCCGATGAGGCGCATGATCTCTAATTCCGGGCGTCTGGAAACCATGGTGAGCCGAACGGTGCTGGAAACCATGAAGGTGGCGGTGAGCACAAGCAGCCCGCCGCTCAGAAAGAGAATCAGACGGATAAGCTGGGTGAAGTAGCCGAGACGCTCAATCCAGCCCCGGCCGTATTGCACCTTTTGGGCTCCCGGCAGAGTAGCCAGAAAACTGGCGAAATTATTAATGTGGGACAGGGAAGAGAGATTCTTAACCGGGTAAACTTCGATGAAGGGCGGCAGGAATCCAGGGTCAAAATCATCCAAGACATCACGGTCGGGGCCCAATTGCTGTTTAAGCTGGGCAAAGGCATCCCGGCTGGACTTGAAAACTATTTTGTCCACCTTGCCAAAGGATTTTATTTCTTTGGCAAGCTTGGCCTGAGCCGCGGCCGTTGGTTCGTGATCAAGATATACAAACAGACGTATATTATCCCCCAGCCGGATACCGGCATGTTTGAGGTTCAGGAAGATCAGGAAAAAAAAGGAAAAAATAAGCACCGACAGGGTAACGGTTGCCAGGGTCATTATTTGTGACCCCCATGTCTGCCTGAGGTTCCTAAGCGTTTGAGTCAGAATGGCGGATAACTTCAAGATATTTATCTCCGTATCTTGCAACTATGCAGGTAGATTACAGGCCTTATCTGAATAGTTGGCTTTGCCCTTAATTGTCTTGGATATCATTTTTAATAAGCTCTCCCTGGCGTATTTCCAGGGTCTGGGCGGCTGAATAATCACGCAGAATCAAGGGGTCGTGGGTTGCGATGATAATGGTGCTGCCGGCCCGGCTAAGTTGGTCAAATAATTTCATCACCAGTTTGGCATTCTCCTGATCCAGATTACCGGTGGGCTCATCGGCCAGCAGGATGGGCGGGTAATTGGCGGCGGCCCGGGCCAGAGCCGCCCTCTGTTGCTCACCCCGCGATAGTTTTCCTGCCCGGATATGTTTTTTATCCGTCAGCTTTAAGAGGTCAAGGAGATAGTTTATCCGATCCTTGATTGTGCGGCTATGAGTATAGGTGACCTCCATGGGCATGGCGATATTTTGGTAAACAGTGAGAGCGGGCAGGAGCTTAAAGTCCTGGTAGGCCATGCCGATTTTTTGGCGCAGGAGCTGCATCGCGGCGGGGGAGATACTGGTTAGCTCCTGGCCCAGCACCTCTATAAGCCCTTTGGTGGGATGCTCCATGGCGCATATAAGTTTCAGCAGGGTGGACTTTCCGGCCCCGCTTATACCGGTGAGAAATACCATCTCTCCGGCCCTGATGCTGAAAGAAACATTCCGCAGGGCGACAACATCCGGCGGGTAAATCTTGTTTACCTTGATGAACTCTATAATCACTGGTTGGCTTGTTTCGGTGTCCATGGATTGGTTGCGGGGCTCTGTGGCGGGGTAGTCTCGCCTGAATTACTCTTTTTCTCCGGTTTCTTAATCTATGAATGAATAATAATGTAATTTTGGAAAAAATGTAGTTATTTATCAAGGTTATTATCGTGATGAGGCGAAAAATAATACTTTTTTATAGATATTGTCAGGGAAAGGTCGTAAAATCCGACCATAGAGGCATAAACGATAAGGTAAGGCCGAACATGAAAAAAATTAAAAACTAATGAGCGGTTCTCCACCAGAAAATATTCACAGATTTGCCGGTATAGTAGGTGCCTGCTCCCGAATGAGGCAGCTTTTCGACCTTATTGACAAGGTGGCGGATACCGATACCACCATTTTGATTCAAGGTGAATCAGGCACTGGCAAGGAATTGGTAGCTCGTGCTATTCATCAACAGGGGCCGCGGCGCGAAGGCCCGTTTGTGCCGGTTAATTGTGGTGCTATCCCGGTGGAGCTTTTAGAGAGTGAACTTTTTGGCCATGAGAAGGGGGCCTTTACTCATGCGATTCGTACCCGGATCGGCCGTTTTGAACTTGCCCACGGCGGGACGGTATTTTTAGACGAGATCTCTGAGATGAGCCCCATGCTTCAGGTTAAGCTCTTGCGGGTACTTCAGGAGAGGGAGTTCGAGCGGGTGGGGGGCACCCAGACTATTAAGTCGGATTTTCGGGTAGTTGCTGCCACTAACCGCCATTTAGAGGATGAACTGCGGCAGGGCCGTTTCCGGGAGGATCTTTATTACCGTTTAAATGTTATTCCGGTCATGGTACCTCCATTGCGTGAACGACAGGCCGATATTCCCCTGCTGGCTGAGCATTTTATTCAGCTTTTTACGGTTAGCAAGAGCCGTGACATCTCCGGGGTTTCGGAGGAGGTCATGGGGCATCTGGTTCATTATCATTGGCCTGGTAATGTCCGTGAATTGGAGAATATTATTGAACGGATGGTTATTCTGGCCTTGGCCGAGGAGATAACCGCGGCTGATCTGCCCGAGAAGATTTTAAATTCCGTGCCAACTGCGGGTCTGATCTCCGAAATCTCCCCCCAGGGTTTCTTTCTCCAGCAGGCGGTGGCGGATTATGAAAAGGAGATTATTATCAAGGCCCTGAATCAGGTGAATTGGGTCAATAATCAGGCGGCAAAGCTCTTGAACGTCAACCGGACAACCCTCATAGAAAAGATGAAACGCTATAAGCTGGTAAAGCCGGCGGTTAGCATGTAGTCCCTGATAAATAAGCTGATGGAAGACGGCAAAGCGCAACATAAAAGGGACTTTGGCAGACAAAAAAATATCATTAATCACTCTTCGTATTACCTTTTCCTTATTCTGATAACTTTCTGCCTTGGCCCGACTCCCTCACCCCTTGTTTCCGCAGCTTCGGCGGCGGGTTCTAATGCTGATGCCGGGGGGAATATACCCCGTGTTAAGCATCGCAAACGTAACCAGGCTGAGGTCCGTCAGGTCATTAAAGATCTGCTCCAGAAGGTGGATAGTGATCTATCCATGGATAATAAGGCCGCCGCTGCCACTTATCTCTACCAAATCTATCTTAATTTTCCGGATAATCCAGCGGCGGAATCCGCCCTCTGGCGTTCAGCTGAACTCAGGAAAAAGCTGGCCAGTGATCACCCCGGTGCCGATCTGGAGCGGGTTCGGGATATGTTCCGTGATTTTATAAATTCATATCCATCTTCAAAGAGAATCCCGGCGGCCTATCTGGAGCTCGGCATCAGTTATTTTCATATGGGCTTTTATCGTGAGGCCCTGAGCTATTTTAAACTGTTTGAGGAGAGCTATCCCGTCTCGCCTCTTTTGTTTAAGGCCATGACGTGGCATCGAGAAGCACTGATGAAGACAGGACGGCAGGCCGAGGCCGCCCGCCTCTTTTCCCGTTTGATGCATAATACTGATCAGCGTTTCAAACTCATTGGCCAGGTGGGGATGGGAGAGCTGCGTTATAAGCAGGGGCGTTATCAGGAGGCCAGGAACTATTTTCAGATGGTGATGATAACGCATCCGGACTATTATCTGCGGGATCCGGCCCTTCTGCGTTCGGCCGGGCTTACTAATCTTAAACTAAGCAATACCAGATTGGGGCGGCGGCAGCTCTATCATTATCTGAGCCTGAATTATGAGGTCGATGATCGTCCTGCCTTGCTGGCCGCCCTGGCCGAGTCCTATCATAAGCATGGTGATTATAAGGCCGCCGCCAGCCTGTACCAGGAAATTCTGCATGAGGGCAACGGTCAGGGGCATTCCGCCCTGTTGGCTGCCTTGCGCCTGGCCCAATATCGTGATGACCGGCATTTTAAGATGTCAAAAAATGAGGCGGTGTATCTCACTGACCCAGACGGGGATGCCCCCTATATCGCGGTGCTGGATAAATATCCGGATGAGGTCATGGCTCAGGATGCCCGTTACGCCCTTTTCAGGCGCTATAAGTTCCGGCATGAGCTGGACGAGGCCTATGATGTGGGGCGCAGTTTTTTGCGGGCTCAAAATGCTGTTAAGGGACAGCGTCGGCGAGTTGGCAATATTCTTCTTTATCTGACGGCTGAATTTTTAAAGAAAAAGGACTATCAGAAGATATATGATCTTTATTTTGTCGATTATCGGCATATAAAGGACTTCCCGGACGGCAGACTGCTCTATATGGTGGGGCAGGCCATGGAGGCCCTGAAATTAGATAATCAGGCGGCAGTGGTTTACTATCGGGCCTTAAAATGGCAGCTGCCGGAGAAGGATAAGATAGATCTCTATTATCGACGGGCGGCAGTCTACCTGCGTCTAAAGGACTATGCCTCGGCTGACCGTCTGTTGACCTATATCCGCAAGCTGTATAAGGGCAAACGCGCCGTGGGTGAGATAGATTACTATAGCGCTAAGCTGGCTGAGGCCAGGAATCACAAGGCCCGCGCTCTGGATTTTTATGAGCAGGCAGTCGATACCCCCACCTTTGCCGACAAGATGGCAATCTATGCCGGTAATGCCATTCGTTTGGCCCTGGAGCTTGGCAAGAATGAGCGGGCGGCCGCCATCTGGCATAAGGCGGCGCGTTCCAAAAAGGTAGCCCCGCTCAAGGGGCAGGCCCTGGGGATGAAGATTGCTGATGCTCTGCGCCAGGCCGGCAATTTCGCGGCGGCGGCTGATTTGTACAAGGCGGTTTTGTCCCCCCCCTACCCTCAGCAGGGGGAAAACGCCCAGCTCTGTGAGCTTTATTTTGGTGATGTCCTTCTGAAACTAAGGCGGGGTGCTGAGGCGGTTGATTATTATAAAGAGGCCCGGGCCGGGGAGAACAAGATGATTAAAAAGCTGGCCGCTGAGCGTCTGTTGCAGAAGGAGTTGAATGCGACGGTGAAGAATATGAAAAATAAACTTTATTGAATAACCGGCTGATTTAATAGATGTTATGCCATTTATAAACAAAAAAATATTAATCGTGGAAGATGAGCGGGAAACACGCATTTCCATGTTTGAGTTTTTAAGCGCTAAGGGCTATCAGGTCATGGTGGCGGAGAACGGTCATATGGCCCTGGAGATGTTGGATAATAATCCCGTTGATCTGGTGATCTCTGATATTCGGATGCCGGAGATGAGCGGCCTGGAATTATTGCGCTGTCTGCGGGTTAAAAATCCCGCCTTGCCGGTCATAATTGTTACCGGTTTTGCCAGCGTTGATACAGCGGTGGAGGCCATGAAGAGGGGAGCCTATGATTATGTCTTAAAACCCTTTCCGGAAGAGGTTGTTGGTGAAACTGTCCGGCAGGCTCTAATCGTTGGTCAGGCTTCCCTGGCCCCTCTGACCCATGAACAGGATAGGGGGGGAGCAGCGGTTGAGGAAAAACCGGTTATCGGTAATGACCCCCGCTGGCTGCAGGTTATGAACAGAGCCCGGGCCGTGGCCTCCAGCACCGCCACTGTCCTGGTGCTGGGTGAGTCGGGTACTGGTAAGGAGGTGGTGGCCCGTGCCATTCATCAGGAGAGTGAACGCCGGCAGGGGCCCTTTGTGGCCTTGAACTGTGCCGCCCTGCCGGACGGTCTTCTGGAAAGTGAGCTGTTTGGTCACGAAAAGGGGGCCTTCACCGGGGCCGTCGCTATGAAGAAGGGTAAATTCGAGCTGGCCCACGGCGGTACTCTGCTGTTGGACGAGATTGGTGAGATCCCCCTTCATCTACAGGCCAAATTGTTGCGGGTTCTCCAGGAAAATGAGGTTGATCGTCTTGGCGGCAAGGCCCCGGTGAAGTTTGATGCCCATATAGTTGCCACTACCAACTGTAATCTGATGGAAGCGGTGGAGAGGGGGGAGTTTCGCCGGGATCTTTTTTATCGCTTAAATGTTATTCCCCTTAATCTGCCGCCTCTGCGGGAGAGAAATGGTGATATTCCTGCCTTGGCCGCGTATTTTGCCGCTCGTTACGCCCGTCGCTACGATAAACCCCTGAAGGAATTATCCCCGGCAGCGCTGCAACGTTTTTTGGCCTATGAGTGGCCGGGTAATGTCCGCGAAATGGAGAATATGCTGGAGCGGGCGGTGTTGTTAAGCCGTGGTTCGTGCTTAGAGCCTTGGGATCTCTGGGATGAGGCACCACCGGAGGGGGCAATTGCTGAGGAGTTTGGCCGCCAGGAGCCGACTACCGCCGAACAAGGTGCCAGCCCTAATTTGCCCCTTGCGGCCGGTGGCCAGGTTATTCCTTTGAAGGAGGCAGAGCGTCAAATGATTCTACAGGCCCTCCATAAAACTGACAACAACCGCACTCACGCCGCTAAAATATTAGGCATAAGCGTTCGTACCCTGCGTAATAAACTGCACGAATACCGTAGTTCAGGGCTTATGTCTTGAACAGTCCACCTCTTGATTAACTCTCTTAAATAATTATATTTATTCCTTCTCGTCGTTCTTTATTTTTTACTTGCAGCCCATCATCTTTTTTGCCCGTCTTGAGAATATATATGAAATGGCATTCGTGGCATTTATTTTGCATGTGGTATTCTTGCGGTAAGCCTTAAGCTGTTGTCTGTTAAGGCGGTGGTGAAATTTTTATTTTTTTGTGGAGGTATGGATATGTCCTTTGTTGATAAGATGTTTGGCCGGGGTTTTTATGTCGCGGAGCAGTCCTTAAATACCAGGATGGCCAAGCAGGGGCTGATTCAGTCCAATATTGCCAATCTCGATACACCCGGTTATAACCGGCAGGATTTTCCCTTTGCCAAGGTCATGGAGGCGACTTTGGATCAGCGGGGGCAGTTAGCCCGGACGAATAAAGCTCATATTGCCCTTGATCCGCTGGATATCAGTCAAAATATCACTTTGAGTAATGATAAAAGGCCGGTGGATTTAGATGAGGAGATGCTCCATCTCTCGCAGAATCAATTGATGTA
>CAZSOB010000034.1:0-10586 GCA_964608155.1 uncultured Desulfobulbia bacterium | reverse complement strand
CGCCGCTGTTGACTTGTACCCGGCATTGGCCGCAGCTGCCGCCGCCGCCGCAGGCTGAGGACAGGAAAATATTATGCTCGGCCAAAGTGGTTAATAATTTACCGCCGGGGCTCACCTGTAGTTCTTTACGGCCGTTAATCTTAATGGCGAGACTGCCGCCGGGCAGCAGGGTTTTCTTGGCCAGGACGATGAGGCTGACCAGGACGAACTGGATAAGCACGAAACATAAAACTCCAGCGTAAATTTCGCTCATTGGCTCAGACCTCCAGGCCGCTCAGGCCCATGAAGGCCATGGCCATGAGGCCGGCAATAATAAAGGACAATCCCAGGCCCCGCAAACCGGCCGGCGGATTGGCGTATTCCAGCTTTTCCCGGATTCCGGCCATGGCAATCACGGCGAGGAAGAAGCCGCCGCCGGCCCCAAAGCCATAGGCGGTACTCTCCAGAAAGGTATAGTGCCGTTCCACCATGAACAGAGCTGCTCCGAGAATGGCGCAGTTAACGGTCAACAGGGGCAGGTATATGCCCAGGGTATTATAGAGAGAGGGGACGAAACGATCCAGAACCATCTCTAATATCTGGACAACAGCGGCAATGACCCCGATATAGACGAGGAGGCCGAGAAAGGTGAGATCAATCTTCGGGTATCCGGCCCAGGCCAGGGCGCCGGGCTGCAGGAGATGGGTTAGGATCAGGTTGTTTATCGGTACGGTAACAATCATGATGATAAGAACGGCCAGCCCCAGCCCCATGGCGGTTTTTACCTTTTTGGAGATGGCCAGAAAGGTACACATGCCAAGGAAAAAACTTAAAGGCAGGTTTTCAATAAAGACGGCCCGGATAATGATATTCAGATAGTGTCCCATCAGTTCTTCTCCTGTTGTTCGGGATACATGGAGCGCAGAAGCCAGATAAGCAGGGCAATGATAAAGAAGGCGCTGGCCGGCAGGAGAAGCAGGCCGTTTCTCTCGTACCAGCCGCCATTGACCGTCAGCGGTAGAATCTGGTAGCCGAAGAGGCTGCCAGAGCCCAGTAACTCACGGATAAAGGCGGTGAACATAAGAACAAAACCGTAGCCCAAACCGTTGCCGATGCCGTCTAAAAAGCTGGCGAGGGGCGGGTTGCTCATGGCAAAGCCTTCGGCCCGGCCCATGACGATGCAGTTGGTGATAATCAGACCCACATATATGGAGAGCTGCTTGGAGAGGCTGAAAAAATAGGCCTTTAAAATCTGATCAATGAGAATAACCAAGGTGGCAATGATCATAATCTGCACCCCGATGCGGACGGTGCTGGGAATGCGCTTGCGTACCAGGCTGATAATCAGGCTGGAACAGGCGGTAACCGCCATGACGCAGACGGACATCACAAAGGCGGTGGTTAGTTGGCCGGTAACCGCCAGGGCCGAGCAGATACCGAGAACGAGAAGGGCGATGGGGTTGCGGTTGAGAATAGGACTGAAAATCAGCTCCCGTTTACTCTCAGACATTATTTTTCACCTCCGGCGGCCTTTTTAATTTCTGCCGCAGACGATCTATAAAGGGCTTGAAACCATAATCACCAAACCAGAAATGGAGAAGATTATCTACCCCCTTACTGGTGAGGGTGGCACCGGTTATACCGTCCACCTCATGGAGGGCGGCGGCCCCTCTGAGCTGAACTCCGCCCTTTACCACCTTGAAATCAACCCGGCCGTCTTTATATATCTTTTTGCCGCGCCAGCCGGATTGCCAGGCTGGATTTTCAATTTCGGCCCCCAGCCCCGGGGTTTCGCCGTTTTCATAAAAGGTAATACCGATGACGGTGTTGAGATCAGCACCCAGAGCCAGATAACCATACATGGTTGACCACAGCCCCTTGCCGCGGATGGGAAAGACTATGCGGCTCAGGCGGCCATTTTTTTTGATAAGATAGACCAGAGAGTATTTTTCCAGGCGCTGCAGACCGGCCTGGTCAATGGAACGGGGCAGGGCGCGGCTGCGTTCAGGATCTATAGCGGCCGCCCGTTGATTGAAGGTTGCCGGATCAATCTTTCGGTCGGGCACAAAACGACCCGTGGCAATCTCGATTATCCGGGGCTCCACCTCTGAGGCGAAGAGTTTGTCCACCGCCATGCCTTTTTTGTAGAGGCCCGCGGCCCGCAGGATATTTTTATGCTGGTCAAGGCGGCTGTTTTTCATCTGCCGCGGCCGCAGACCAACCGAGGCGCCGGCCACCAGGAAGGAACAGACAAAGGCCAGGATGAGGGCCGTGTAAAAGGGCTTGATATTGGATTCTTTAACTGCCATATCTCAGCTTCCTTCTTTTGATATTGGCGGCGATGACAAAATAGTCAAAGAGGGGCGCGAAGACATTACCGAGTAAGATGGCCAGCATCACTCCCTCTGGAAAGGCGGGATTGGCTATCCGGATGAGGATGGCCAGGGCCCCGATGAGGAGGCCGTAAATCCATTGGCCTGCCTGGGTGTGGGGAGCGGAGACCGGGTCGGTGGCCATGAATACCAGGCCGAAGGCAAAACCGCCTAAGACCAAATGCCAGTGGAAGGGTACAGTAAACATGGGATTTACTGTACTGCCTGTGAACTGAAAGCCGACGGCCATGGCCGCACCGCCGAGGAGCATGGCCAGCATGATCCGCCAGGATGCCACCCCGGTTATGAGCAGGAAAACTGCCCCCAGCAGACAGGCCAGGGTGGATGTCTCACCCATGGAACCGGGGATGACCCCCATGAAGGCCTGCATCCAGGTGATATTAAGGGCGTTGACGGCATTGGTGCCATGTGCCGCTGTGGCCAGGGTGGTGAGGGGCGTGGCCCGGCTCAGGCCGTCCACCGCTGTCCATACCAGATCGCCGCTCATCTGGGCCGGATAGGCGAAGAAGACAAAGGCCCTCGCCGCCAGGGCCGGGTTCATGAAGTTGCGGCCCACCCCGCCAAAGACCTCCTTGGCGAAAACAACTCCGAAGCTGATCCCCACGGCCACCTGCCACAGGGGGATTGCCGGAGGCAGGATGAGGGCGAAGAGAAGACTGGTAACCAGAAAGGCCTCGGACATCTCGTGGCCGCGGATGATATTAAAGACACATTCCCAGAGGCCGCCCACCGTCAGGCTGACAAGATAGACCGGCAGAAAATAGAGGCCGCCATGGATAATATTAGACCAGAAATTTTGGGGATTGCAGCCGATATGGGCCATGAGCGCCCCGCGCCAGCCCGGCGGGGTGGAGATCCCCAGGCTGGAAAGGGCGCTGTTGGCCTGGTAGCCGGTATTCCAGAGGGCCATGAAGACACAGGGCAGAAGCGCCATCACCACCAGTACCATAATCCGCTTCAGATCCATGCCGTCCCGGATATGGGGGGCGGCGCTGGTGCGTCTGTTACTGCCCATGACAAAGGAATCCGCCGCCTCGAAGAGGGGATACCAGCGCCGCAGGCGGCCGTCCGGCTGAAAATGAGGGGCGGCCTTGTTCAGTAAGTTGTTTAACCAGTTCATTTATCAGTCATAATGGTACGATTTGTTATTCGATTTTTTGGCAGACAAGCCGGTTCAATCATCATTCACCCCTCATCAAAAATTCTGTCCAGTACCCGGCGCAGCATGGGGCCAAAATTGTTTTTGCCGGGGCAGACAAAGGAGCACAGGGCCAGATCCTCCTCAATCAGTTCAAGACAGCCAAGTTCACGTGCCTTTTCCGTATCCTCATTGGCCAGGGCCTTTAAGAGGGCGGTGGGAATAATATCAAGGGGCATTACCTGTTCATAGGTACCCAGCGGGAAAATAGCCCGGCGGCCGCCCCAGGCAGCGGTGGACATGGCAAATTCGCGTCTCGGTAAAAAGCTGGATAAAAAGAGACCGCGGCAGGAATAACGATTCCGCCCCGGTCTTAACCAATTGAGCAGCCCGCGTCCGGCATCGTCTTGCAGGGCGCATACCTGAAGGTGATAACGGCCTAAATAAGCCTCTTTTTTGTCCGTGGCCGTATAACCGTTAAGCAGTGAACCTGACACGACCCTGGCGGCATGGCTGAATTCGTTTTGACATAATTCGGCGAGATTCGCTCCCAGCCGGGTTTTGAGGAGACGGGGCTTACGGGCTGCCGGCCCGGCTATGGCAATTATTCGTTCGTTATGAAGACGGCCGCTCTGGCCGAGGCGGCCCAGGGCGATAACGTCCTGATAGCCTATATGCCAGATTGTTTTGTCTTTGCCAATCGGATCTACAAAATGGATATGAGTAGAGGGCAGACCCGCGGGATGGGGGCCGTGAAATTCGTGTACCTTGATGTCGGTCAGGGATGTGATGTAATCATCCGCTGCCGTTTTCAGGCAGAGATGGACTGCCGGGGCCAGGGATTGGAGCAGTTTCAGGCCCCGTTTAAAATTTTCCTGCCGCTGATTGATAATCAATGCCGGATCAGGGGCCAGGGGCTGGGTGTCGATGGCGGTTACAAATATGGAATGGGGTTTGGTGCCGGGAGACGGTATACGGCCATGCGGTCTGCTCCTGAAGGCCGTCCACAGGCCGGATTCAAGCATGAGAGCGCGGATGGCGGAGCCGTCATCCGTTGTGGGGATGGTAAAGGAAAGCTCCTCTTCCTGTCCGTTTAATTGGATGACGATGGATTCAAAAAGGCGCTTGGGGCCGCGGTTAATGGCCGCGATTACTCCGCCGCCGGGGGCGGTGAAATTAACCCCGGGGTTTTTCTTGTCGGTAAAAAGGAGCTGGCCGCCCTTTACCTCTTCGCCTTCACGCACCGCCATGGTTGGTTTCAGCCCTGGATAATCGCGGCTTAGGAGGGCCAGGCTCGTTACCGGCCGGGCCGGACTGATTTTCTGGGCCGGTTTCCCCAGGATGGGGATGTCAAGGCCCTTTTTGAGCTTGAAAACCGTCATAATCAGCTGAAAAATCCTGGGCTTTGATGATGGGTAAGATCCTTGGCGATAAAATAGCCCTCGCAGCCCGGCATATCCCGCAGCATATTCAGGGAGGCCTTGACGCCCATGACCATAGTGGCCGTTGCCAGGGTATCGGCCAGAGCGGTATCAGGGGCGGTAATGGTGCTGCTGGCCAACTCCGGCGGTGAATAACCGGTGGCAGGGTTAATGATGTGATTACGGCTGAAATCGGGGCTGTAGGCCTGCATGTAATCCCCGGAGGTGGCAATGGCCCGATTGCTGGTTCGCAGTACCACTAAGGGGCGGGGTCGTTTGGGACGCGGATTCTCAATACCGATGCGCCAGAGGGCGTTGTCCGCCTTGCGGCCCTGTACCATGAGATCACCGCCCGCCTCGACATAGAGGCCTTCGAAACCATGTTTTTTGAGGACAGCAATGCCCTCATCAACAATATGGCCCTTGGCGATACCGTCCAGAGTTATGCCCATGCCTGGCTGCGCAAGGGTGATTTTATTTTTATTGATAATGAGACGCCGGTAGTCTACCAGTTTCAGGGCCTGCTTGATTTCCGCCGCCAGTGGTTGTGATTCTCCCCGGTGGCGTTGCTGTAAAAGGAGCAGGGGCAGCATGGTTACGTCAAAGGCCCCGGCCGAGCGGCGGCTGATTTTATGGGCCAGAGCCAGTACCTGCTTCAGATCCGGACTGGGGTTATTCAGGAAGCCGGTACGGTTGAGAATGCCCACTTCGCTGGCGGGGCGATGACGGTTTAAAAGATTGGTTAAATGCTGCATGCGGCCGATGGTGGCGGTCATGGCAGCGCTTAATGTATCCTGATCCGGGCCGTAGAGGGTGAGGTTGAGGATGGTGCCCATCATGGGCTGGCTGCGGCGGCAGACTTCATAGCGGGCTCCGCCGCCAATAAGTCCCGTATACCAGCCGGCCCCGGCGGCCCCTGCCACCGCCACTATCTGGAGAAATTTACGCCTGTTAATTATGGAGCCTCCGGCTGCCGGAGTATTAGTCGATGCTGTATTACGCATATTTTATACCTCCTGTGGTTCAGGACATATGTCACATTGTAGTGGATTAGAAATTTTATGCAAGAGAATAGGAATAATTATGGTTTTCTACCAAGCTGCAGCCCTATTTAAGTTTTATGCCGGTATCAAGGACGGCGTTTTTATGCTGCTGAAAGTTTTTGTTTTGTAATTCCATGCCGTTTCTGCCTTTTGTTTATAGTGAGCTTTTACGGCTCAGGATTACTCAAAATGGGTACTAATAGTGAACTGATAGGAATATTTATATCGTAACTTGCAGTTTACTGCTTGTCGAGTCTGGAAATAGAAGATGAAAAAAGATTCCTCCCTGACTTGACTTGAGAATTATTGGCAATTACTTTATAATCAGCAACGGGCAGACAGATATTTTATTATCATATTTAAAGGAGGTTTTGTTTATGTTGGAAGTAAGTGAGTTGGCAATTACTAAATTGAAAGAATATATTGCCCAGAATAATATTGACTCGGCGATTCGTGTTTCTCTGATGCAGGGCGGCTGATCCGGCCCCTCTCTGGGGTTGGCTCTGGATGAGTCAAAAGACGACGACGAAAGTTATGATCATTCTGATTTAACCTTTCTGGTGGCGCAGGATCTGATGCGAACCTGCGGCGCTATTAAGTTGGATTATCGGGATGCCGGTTATCAGTCTGGGTTTTCTATTACCTCAACGAATTCCATCAGCAGCGGGGGCAGCAGCTGCGGCTCATGCGGCTCTGGTGGCTGCGGCTGATCGCAAAGCATCACATGCTTTATCCAGGCCTCTGAACCTCTTATGGTTCAGAGGCTTTTTTTTATTTTTTATTACTCCTGTATGTAGGAAGCTGAGGCGATGATCTGTTCCTCCCCCTTCGTCAATCATTTGTGGTAAACGGGAATCAGGCCCACACCCCGGCGAGCTGCTCGCCACATTTGCCGCAGCGCCCGTCAGTCAGATTATTTTGCCGGATGTTGAAACCAAAGCGCTGGATCAGCTCTGTGCCGCATGCCGGGCAATAGGTGTTTTCTCCGCCTTCACCTGGGATATTACCCTCATAGACATAGTGTAGCCCTTCGTCAAGACCGATTTTTCGTGCTCGGCGCAGGGTTGATGCCGGTGTGGGCTCCCGATCCAGCATCTTATAGGTGGGATAAAAGGCGGTTACATGCCAGGGAATGGCGGGAGAAACTGATTTGATGAAGCGGGCAATCCCGCCTAACTCGTCGGCTGAATCATTCAGCCCCGGAATAATAAGCGTGGTGACCTCCACCCAGACCCCAAGCTCATGCATGAGCCGTACGTTATCGAGCACCGGCTGCAGTCTGGCCCGGCAGATCTTTTTGTAAAAATCATCGGTAAAGGCCTTGATATCAATATTGATACCATCGAGCAGCGGCGCCATGTGCCGGGTGACCTGCGGGGTCATATAGCCGTTGCTCACCAGGACATTCTTCAGCTGCCGTTCATGGGCAAGCAGGGCGCAATCGGCGGCAAATTCATAAAAAATTGTCGGTTCCACATAGGTATAACAGACACTCGCGCATCCGGCCCGCGCGGCTTTTTCAACAACGGTTTCGGCCGTACGTTCATTACCGGCTGTTTCGCCGTAATGAGAATGGGGATATTGGGAAATATCGTAATTCTGACAATGCAGGCAATGGAAATTGCAGCCAACGGTGGAGATGGAGAAGGCGCTGCTGCCGGGTAGAAAATTGAACAGGGGCTTTTTTTCAATGGGGTCGATGTGTTCGGCAATCAGCCGGCCATAGACCAGGCTGTACAAAACTCCGTCTCTGTTTTCCCGCACCCCGCAGATACCTCGTTTGCCATCTTTTATATGACAACGATGGCTGCATAGTTCACAGATAACCTCGTTCCCTTCGCCGACCTGGTAGAACATAGCCTCTTGCATTTGTTTACCCTGATTTCGTTTTTGAAACGACCGATTCAGCCGCTTACTTCTGCTTCTGATAGAGCCCTATTAACTGGACATGGGCAAGAATATGATTCTGCATGGCCCGCAGCAGGGCGGTTTTGTCAGGTTGCTTTAAATCCGGCAGCATGGTGTCCAGGGCGTAGAGTTTGAAAAAATATCGGTGTCTGCCGATGGGCGGGCAGGGGCCGCCGTAGCTGGTGCGCTTGAAGTCGTTAATCCCCTGCCGGGTACCAGCCGGTAAATCTGTTACAGCCTCAGCAAGGCCGGAAGTGGCGGGAGGCAGATTATAGAGCAGCCAGTGAACCCAGGTCATTTTGGGGGCGGCTGGATCCGGAGCGTCGGGATCATCAACGATCAGGAGAAGACTTTTTGTACCCTCCGGTATCCCGGAAAAGGTCAGGGGCGGGGAGATGTTCTCTCCCTCACAGGTAAAGAGGGCCGGAATATGCTGGCCGGTATTAAAGGCTGGTGAAGTTATGGAAAGTGTCATTTTTCCTCCTTGTCCAAATGAATATTGGCCGCATAATAAAAGCAGGCCGCAGGTGAGCAGAATCAAAATACCTTTACCTGCTCTAATGATATGTGATGTACGTGTATCCATATCAGAGGACAATAAACACACTGCCCTTTATATGCAAAGGAATTTTATTGCCTCAGAATGGGCCGTGGGGTTGGAAAAATTACCGCCCCTGGCCGATGTGGCCATCGGCGGCCTGCTGGTAGCCGCCATTTTAACCTTGGTTTTAATATCCCCATGTTCGCCTGCGGTGTTGACGGGTAAGGAGGGTGACAGAAAATTAGTCATAATCACAGTTATGCCCCCGCCTTTTATCTTGCGAGGTAACTATTCAGCATGATGCCTAAAAGCAACAATAATCACCGGACTGTAACTGTTCAGCTGCACCCAATCCGGAGTTTCACAGGCTCGCTTACCTACGGCCGATAATGCTGTCCAGCATACGGATGTCTCGAAGTCTCACTTCGTTCGCTATCGGAAGTCTCGCTTTGTTCGTTTATCGGAAGTCTCACTTTGTTCGCTTATCTGCTGAACGGCATTATCAACCACATCTCGGGTACATCCGGAGTCTGCGCTTTCCTGAACAGTTAGAGGCGGTCGTAAAATTCCGTCTCTGAACGTAGTTTGAGGGCGGTATCGGTATTAATAAATCTCCCAGCGCAACGCCAGCGCCAATTATTATCAGGGTTGCCGGGGGTATTCATCCGGCAGTCCTCACCGAATCCCAGAACGTCCTGTAGGGGAGTAACAGCCAGGACGGCGGTGGAGGATAGGGCGAGGCGCAGCATCTGCCAATGAATTTCTCCCTCATCCGGGCTGTTGGTATAGCGTATGAGGCGTTTTCTGGCCCCTTCCGAGGCCTGGCCCAGATACCAGCCCAGGGTGGTATTGTTATCGTGGGTGCCAGTATAAACTACACAATTTGTGGTCTCAAAATTATGGGGCAGGTAGAAATTCTTTTCATCGGAATCAAAGGCGAATTGCAGGATCTTCATGCCGGGCAGTCCTAAGTTGTCCCGCAGAGTAATAACGTCCGGGGTGATTATCCCCAGATCCTCGGCGATGATGGTAAGTCCTTTCAGACTTGCAGCCATTTTCTTGAAAAATGGCTGGCCCGGCCCCTCGAGCCAGCGGCCATTGACGGCGGTGGTTTCTGCCGCCGGGATACGCCAATAGGAGGCAAAACCCCGAAAATGATCTATGCGGGTAAGATCCACCATCTTGCCCATCTCGGTGAAACGCTGCTGCCACCAGGCGTAAAGGGCCTGGTTTTTTCGGCGCTTGTTTGTCTGCCAGCGGTAGATGGGGTTGCCCCAATGCTGGCCGGTGGCACTGAAATAATCCGGTGGTACCCCGGCGGTATAAATGGGTTGTAATTGCTCGTCAAGCTCAAAGCAATCCTGATGAGCCCAGACGTCAACGCTGTCAAGACCGACATAAAATGGGAGGTCGCCAATGAGACTGACGCCTTGTTCGTTGGCGTAAGCCTTGAGAGTTTGCCATTGGTGATGAAAGCATAATTGCTCAAAACGGAAATAATTAAGGCATTCCGCGAGCCGCTGACGGTACTTCCTGACGGCTCCCGGGAGGCGGCGGGCAATGGCCGTCGGCCATTTATTCCAGGGCTGCTTGTGCTGCTCATCACGAATGGCCATGAAGAGGGCATAATCATCGAGCCAGGGCGTTTGGACGCTGAATTTTTTTAATTGCCCCTTTGCCGCGCTGTCTGCCATGAATTTTTGAAAGGCCCGATGCAGCAGATTATCGTGCAGGTTGTTTACCGCCTCATAATCAACTTGGTACTCCGAAAAATTAATATCTTCGGCCTCTTTTATATCGTCTGCTGTCAGCCAGCCTTCATCATGAAGCTTGTCGAGGCTGATAAAAAGAGGGTTGCCAGCCATGGAAGCCAAGCCCATATATGGTGAACAGCCTAAGGATGTCTCGGCTGGGCAAAGGGGCAGAAACTGCCAGAAGGACTGGCCGGAACTGGTAAGGAAATTTACAAAATCGTAAGCAGCAGGGCCAAGATCACCAATACCGTAAGGGCTGGGAAGGGAAGAAATATGAAGTAGAATACCGCTCCCGCGCCGGGGGATGATATTGGTGATTTTGTGCATGTGTTTCTCCTTGAACTATTTAGTTTTAAGGCCAGAGATTATTATTTGACTTATGCCCTACCATGGCCATATATTTATTACA
>CAZSOB010000033.1:0-10625 GCA_964608155.1 uncultured Desulfobulbia bacterium | reverse complement strand
GCCTTTTCTGTATTAAGGGCCGGGATTCTAATAAAGGTCATGCCCAGTCCCTCTGTTAGTTTCCGGTACTGAATGTCGAGCTCGCAGAGGGTCTCCACATGGTCGGAGACAAAGCTTAACGGCACCACGATGAGGCCCCGGCAGTTTTGAGCCGCCAGGCGCTGGATGGTCTCCGGGGTGGAGGGGGTTAACCACTCAACCGGGCCGCTGCGGCTTTGGAAACACAAATGGCCCTTGACCCCGGTCTTGTTTTCCAGAGCGGCGATGGTCAGGCGCAGGTGGTCGAGATAGGGGTCGCCGTCGGCGATGAATTTGACGGGCAGGCTGTGGGCGCTGTAGATGATCTCGGAGTCTTCGTGCCCCCGGCGGGCCTCGTTTATGAAGCGGGTTAGGCAGTTAATATAATCCTCCTGCTCCGGCCAGGAGCTGATCTCTGCCACCTCTATTTCTCTGCCGCCAGGCAGGCTGCTCAGACAGCTATGCAGGTCGCGGATGGAGGAGCCGGTGGTGGCGATGGAGTAGTGGGGGTAGAGGGTAAGGGCAATTAGCCTCTTAACTCCGGCCTTTATAAAATCCGGCAGCACCTCCCGGGCAAAGGGATGCCAATAGCGCATGGCTATGTCGACCTTAAAGGAGCCGTGGGCGGCAAGCTGAACCGCCAGGGCCTCACCCTGAGCCCTGGTGATTTTGTTCAGGGGTGAGCCGCCGCCAATCTGTTCGTAGAACACCTGGCTTTTGGGGGCCCGGCGTTTGGCGATCCACCAGGCCAGGGGCCGTTGCATAAAGGGAGGCCCCAGGCGGATAATGAGGCGGTCGGCAAAGAGATTGTAGAGGAAAGAACGGACATCGGCCGTGCGCTCCGGGCCGCCCAGGTTGAGGAGGATAACGCCTATAGTATCTTGGTTCATCTTTTCGTAAGAGGTTCTAAGCCCCTGCGGTGGTCAAATTAACGGTGGTCAGTTCTTCCGGTTCCATGGGCAGGTGGCGGAATATCATATCTTCAATGATAAAGGCTTGCTTGAAATTAGCATTAATCGCCCGGCAGCGGCGGGGATCATCCTGGCCGTAACGCTCTATGATATAGGTTAAACGGGCCGGGAGATTTACTATCTCGTCATGGTTGACCCTCTTGTCGGCATAATAGACCACCAGCCGTTCATCGGCCTCCGGCGGCAGATCACCCTGGAGGATGACATGCTGACGCACTAAGGGAGCAAGCTCCTGGAAATTATGGCGCAGGCAGATTTCTTCTCCGAGCCGGGAATGATCCCGGCCGTTATCGAGACAGGCGGTCTTGGCTATATCATGGAGAAGGGCGGCGCTTATAATCAGCTTTAGATTGAGATCAGCCCCGTCTTTAATCAACCCCCGCCCTATGAATCCGGCAATCAGGGCCACTAACCGTGAGTGGGCCCGGATATTATCCAGCATGCCGTATTTGTCCATGAGGAGCAGGCATTCTTCCGGGCTGGGGATCATCAGACCTTGCGGCTCAGTTTATGAACCAGCTCCACCGTCAGCTTGGCCTTTTCCGGGTCGGTCTGGGGTACGATACCGTGGCCCAGGTTAAAGATATGTCCTTTGGCCCCTTTGGCCTCCTTGAGGACATTGGCAATTCTTTTTTCTAATTTGTCAGGCGGCAGAAAGAGAGCTAAGGGATCCATATTACCCTGGATGGCGGCCCGGCCGTCCACCGTTTTGACCACATCGCTCAGATTAACCCGCCAGTCAATACCCAGGACATCCGCGCCGCTGGTCAGGGACTGGTCTATCAGGGTCGCGCCGTTATTGGCAAAATAGATGATGGGGATGTCACTGACCTTCTTGATGTCCTGGATGATTCTGCGGACATAGGGCAGGGCGAATTCGGCAAAATCAGGGGGGGAAAGAACGCCTACCCAGGAATCAAAAATCTGTACGGTCTGCACCCCGGCGGCAATCTGGCCTTTTAGATAGGTGGCGGTACATTCGGTGATTTTGTCCATTAATGATTTGTATAACTCCGGGGCGTTATACATCATCATCTTGGTATTTAAAAAATTGCGGGAGGAGCCGCCCTCAATGAGGTATGTTGCCAAAGTAAAGGGGGCACCGGAGAAACCGATGAGAGGCACTTTATCTTTAAGCTCCCGGCGCAGAATGCGGACGGTCTCCATAACATAGCCCAGATCATCTTCCGGATCGGGAATCCCCAGGCGGTCAACGGCTGCCTGATCACGAATGGGTGAGGGGAATACCGGGCCCTGTTTCTCACGGAACTCCAGGGGGGCGCCCATCTTTTCAACGGGTACAAGAATATCAGAAAACATGATGGCGGCGTCAACCCCGATAATGTCCACGGGTTGAATACTGACCTCAGCGGCCAGTTCCGGGGTCTTGCAGAGCTCCAGGAAGGTTATTTTGTCACGCACCGTGTGATAGGCGGGCAGGTAACGGCCCGCCTGCCGCATGATCCAGATGGGGGTGTAGTCAGTCTCTTCGCCCTTGCAGGCCCTTAAAAAAGTATCGTTCATAGTTGTTCCTTTAGTAAAATCGGCAGGAGGTATGTTTTTGTCTTTTTATTATATGTTCGGTGTTGGACGTTCGATCAGTGTGTCCGGCTATAGTTTGCATTAAGCCTGGTTGGTGGTTTTAGGCCGGGAGACAGATTTAATTTTTCCTATAGACCAAGGGGACTGAATTTTTTTCGCGTTTTTTAGCGAAAATTATTCTGTCCCCGAATCGAAAGCCAAGAAAAATAAAATCAGTCCCCTAAGTGCCGTAAGCTTATTGATACCAACGCAAGTTTTTAACCGGACATTACTGACGTTCGATGTTGGACGTTCACTTCTTTCAGTTTATATGAAAGTCACCTGCCAAGGGTGTTGGCCTTGCCACGACTTTCATGTTTCGTTGTGCCGGGGTGATCGGGCATGGCTGTTACTTGTAAAATAAATGGCAGAGTCCCGGTTGCCTTGGCTGAACAGTTACCTATTTTTTTTGTAATTTCAGGGGCTGATGACTGCAAAAGGGCTCGGCCTCCATATAGTCGCCAGTCATGGCGTAGGCCCTGGCCCGGCAGCCGCCGCAGACGGAGACATATTCGCATACCCCGCATTTACCCTTGTAGGCCTTGAAATTCCGCAGATCCTTGAAAAGTTTGGAATTCTCCCAGATGTCCTTGAAGGACTGTTCCCGGATGTTACCGGCCGCCATGGGGAAATAACTGCAGGGCAGCAGGTTGCCGTCCACGTCTAAGAGGGAGATGAGCTGGCCGGCCAGGCAGCCCTTGGAGCCGCCGGTGGAAAACTGCAGGGTACGGCGTTTAAAATCGTCGCCCTGCTCCTTGGCCTTCTCAAGGACAATCCGGTAATAACTCGGGGCGCAGGTGGGGCGAACCAGCATTTCCTTTTCGGTTTTCTCCATCTCGTAATGCCAACTCAGGAGTTCTTCGTAGTCTTCCACGGAGATGAGCTCCTCCATAATGTCCTCGCCGCGGCCGGTGGGGACGATCATGAACATATACCAGGCGGTGGCCCCCAGGCTCTTGACCAGTTTCATGACCTTGGGAACCTCTGCCTGATTGCGCTTGGTGAATGAAGAGTTGACCAGGAATTTTATATCATTTTCTTTGAAGAGGCGGGCGGCATTCATGGTGGCCTCAAAGGCGCCTGGTGAGTTGCGGAAATTGTCATGTACCCCGGCCGTGGAACCGTCAACACTTAAAGAAACCATTTTTATGCCGGCCTCTTTGATCTGGGCGCATTTCTCCTGGGTTACCAGGGTGCCGTTGGTGGCGAGACACATCCTCAGCCCTTTGCCGCCCCCATATTTGGCAATATCAAAGACATCGGGCCGCAGCAGGGGCTCGCCGCCGGAGAGAACGATAACCGGGGAGGCGTAAGATGAAATATCATCCAATACCCTCTGGGCCTCGGCAAAGGAAAAATCAGGGTGGCCCTGTACCTGCGACTCGGATGAGGAACGGCAGTGCACGCAGTGCAGATTGCAGCGCCTGGTAATCTCCCAGGCTATCCATTTTGGTTCAAAATCCAAGGTTGTATCTCCTTTCTCGCGATATTAATATTTGTTCGCGGATGAAGGCCCGCGCTACTTTGACTGTTTACGCTGACAGCGTAAAAAATTCACTGCTTAAATTAAAAAATTAAAGCAGTGGGGATAATTAGTAATTATTCAGTGTGATGCATAGAAGTAACAATAACCACAGAATTGCAGCTGAATAGTTACGATAATTATAAAAATTCAGCGGCGGCGGCAGCCAGGTTGCTGCGTTCGCTCTTTTTCAGGGTTACATGGCCGTGCAGGGTTTGCTCTTTCAGGCGCTCCACGGTGTAAGTCAGGCCGTTACTGCTGGAATCCAAGTATGGATTGTCAATCTGATAGGGGTCGCCGGTGAGTACCATTTTGGTGCCTTCGCCAGCCCGGCTGATGATGGTTTTGACTTCATGGGGGGTAAGGTTCTGGGCCTCGTCGATGATTACATACTGGCGGGGAATGGAACGGCCGCGGATGTAGGTCAGGGCCTCCAGTTCCAGAATATTATCACTGATTAATTTATCTATCTTATGTTTGATAGAGCCTTCGCCCTGTTCTTTTTTGTCCTGCCCGTGCTGGAAGAGATAGGTCAGGTTGTCAAAGATGGGCTGCATCCAGTTGGCCAGCTTTTCATCCTTGCCGCCGGGCAGGTAGCCTATATCTTTGCCCATGGGGACAATGGGTCTGGAGACCAGTATGCGGTCGTAACGATTATAATTAATTACTGATTCCAGGGCGGCGGCCACGGCCATCAGGGTCTTGCCGGTTCCGGCCTGGCCCACCAGGGTCACTAACCGCACCTCAGGATCCATTAGTAATTCCAGGGCCATGCGCTGTTCCTTGCTGCGGGCCCGAATTTGCCATACCGTATCCATCTTGGGATCAAGCTGGATTAAATGGCCCTGGGCATTGGTTCTGGTCAAAGCCGTGTGCTTATCGTTTATTTCGTCTTTAAGAAGAACAAATTCATTGGGCAGCAACTCCAGGCCAGGGGGAGGCTCTATGTCGCGCTTTTGATAAAAATCATCAATTATCTGGCCGGGAACGGTTATAGTGCGGTAGCCAGTGTATAGTTCGTCAAAATTAACCTTTTGTTTTTCAAAATCCTTCACCTCAATTCCCAGGGCATCGGCCTTGAGGCGGGCGTTAATATCTTTGGAGACAAAGATGACATTCTTGCCGTCTTTGTGCAGTTTGTAAGCCACAGATAGAATACGGTTATCGGGTACCGACATATCGAGTCCGGCAACGGCGAATTCCCGCTCGTGGGTAATGATACGCAGGATACCGCCATTATCCATCTTGACCCCCTCGCCAAGCCTGCCTTTGGCCCGCAGCGCGTCAAGCTGACGGACGACACCGCGGGCGTTGCGCCCCAGTTCATCGCTGTGGGATTTGAAGTTATCCAATTCTTCAATGACCGTCATGGGCAGGATAATGAAGTTGTCGGAAAAGGAGGTAATGGCATCGGCATTATGGAGCAGAACGTTGGTGTCAAGGACGAAATATTTGGGCATATTTTAGGCTCCTCAAGTAGTAAGATTTGGACGATTTCAGTAAATTATTCTAACCCAGCCTCAAAAAATATGCTATATAAACCCAGTGATGTCCGGTTAGAATTTTGCATTAAGGACGGTTGGTGGTTATGCCGGGAGACAGTTTAAATTTTTCCTCTGCACCAAGGGGACTGAATTTTTTTCGCGGCAAGTTTGCGAAAATCATTCTGTCCCCGAATCGAAAGCGAGAAAAATAAAATCAGTCCCCTCAGTACCGTAAGCTGGTTTTAGCAATCTTGTTTAATGGCGGAGTCCCAGATGTCTTTTTGAATAAGTTACTGCTTTTTGCTGTCTTAATTTTATGAAAATAGCCCTTGCCCAGATAAATCCCGTTATTGGTGATTTCGATTTTAATTTAAGCCGGATGCGCCACTGGATTACCCAGGCCCAGGCGGTGGGCTGTGAACTCATTGTTTTTCCAGAGTTGGCAGTAAGCGGCTATCCGCCCCAGGATTTATTAGAGCGCCGGGGGTTTGTGGAGAATCAACAGGCGGCCTTAGATAAATTTATGGCGGAGACCGAGGGCATCGCCGTACTCTGCGGGGTGGTAACCCGGCACCAGGACAGCGGCGCGGGCCGCCCACTCCATAATAGTGCCCTGTTGTACGCCCATGGCCGGCGGCAATGGGTTCATAAACGTCTGCTGCCCACCTATGATGTCTTTGATGAGGCCCGTTATTTTGAGCCGGGCCGCCAGTCAGCCGTCCTTACCTTGTCCGGCATCAGGCTGGGGATAACCGTCTGCGAGGATATCTTTAATTATCAGGGGCTGGAGCCTGCCGCCCTCGGAGGCGGCGGGGTGCGGGGCATACCGGCCCGTCGTTACGCCGTCGATCCCCTGAGCGATCTTCTGGCATCTCCGGCGGGCCGCCCGGATATTTTGATAAATATTGCCGCCTCTCCTTTCAGCCTTGGGAAATGCGGCGCTAAGACGGACTTTTTCCGTCGTGTATGCCGCCGTACCGGTCTACCTCTGCTCTATGTTAATCAGGTGGGCGGCCAGGACTCGCTGCTCTTCGACGGTCACAGCTTAAGCCTTAACCCGGATGGCAGTCAGGCGGCCATGGCCGCCGGTTTCCGGGAGGATATGATTGTGGTGGACAGTACGGTCTGGCCCCAGGGGGCCGGGCTTGAGGTTAACTGCCGGGACACGCCGGCGGAGCGTCTCGCCCTGGAGGCCCTGAGCATGGGTACCGCTGATTATGTGCGCAAATGCGGCTTTAAATCGGTGCTGTTGGGGCTTAGCGGCGGCATTGATTCCGCCCTCTGCGCCGTTATTGCCGCCCGGGCTCTCGGGCCGGAGAATGTCCTTGGTGTGGCTCTGCCCTCACCCTATACCGCGCCTGAAAGTGTCAGCGATGCCCGGGCTCTGGCCCTTAACCTAAGGATTAATTTTGAGATTATGGCCATTAATGATATCTTTGCCGTTGAACGGCAGACCCTTGGCCCCCTGTTTGCCGGATTGCCAGAGGATGTCACCGAGCAAAATCTCCAGGCCCGTATTCGGGGCAGTCTGCTCATGGCTCTTTCTAATAAGTTTGGTCATATGCTGCTCTCCACCGGTAATAAATCCGAACTCGCCGTGGGCTATTGTACCCTTTATGGTGATATGAGCGGCGGCCTGGCCGTTATCTCTGATGTCCCCAAGACCATGGTCTATGATATTTGTCGTTATATTAACCGGGAGGGGGAGATGATTCCGGCCAATATCCTCCGGCGGCCGCCCTCGGCGGAGCTGGCCCCGGATCAGCGTGATGACGATGATCTGCCGCCCTATGATATATTGGATCCTGTCCTCTTCAGTTATCTCGAGGAAAATAAAACTCTAACCGAGATTGTCGCGCAAGGCTTTGAGGCCCGGGTGGTCAGGGATGTGATTCGCCGGGTCAATATCAATGAGTATAAGCGCCAGCAGGCCGCCATTGGTCTGCGGCTGACCGCCAAGGCCTTTGGCTGCGGACGGCGCTATCCCATAACCCAGAGGTATCAAGAGGATGTCTGAAACAATATCCATGGAGCCCGACTGGCTGCCTCTGGAGAATATGGCCACCGCCTACTGGCAGTCCGAGGTGCTATTTGCCGCCCTGGAGTTAGAGATTTTTGCCTGTCTGGAGGAAAACTTCGCCCTAACCGCTCTAACCGCGGCCGCAAACTGCCGGGTAGCGGAGCTGGAACGGCTGCTTTTTGCCCTGGAGGCCCTGGGTCTGGTGGAAACTCGGGATGGGGAGTGGCACAACGGCCCGGCCGCCCGTCGTTATCTTGTCCCTGGCCGGGAGTTCTATCTTGGTGATTTTCTCCTCTACCGCCGTTATCTGCAGGCTCCCTGGGGTAAACTGAGTGCTAAGGTAAGCAAACAGCCCCTGCCGCCCGCCTTAAGCGCCGCGGATGATTATGAGAGACGTACCCTATATTATGTCAGGGCTTTGGACGCTCTGGCCCGGCTCAAGGCCCAGGGTATTGTTCAAATCCTCGCAGGGCTTGGCTGGCAGGGGCCTGTCTTGGATATTGGCGGTGGCAGCGGGGCCTTGAGCCGGGCCCTGTTAGACGGGACAGAGGGCTGCCGGGCCCTGCTCTACGAACTGCCGGAGGTCTTGCGGGCGGCGGCCGCTCTCTATCCCCGGCCGGAGGATTGGCGGGGCATCGAGACAAAGCCGGGGGACTTTCGGCAGCAGGAATTTAATGAGTCCTTTGGCCTGGTACTGGTGGGGAATTTTCTCCATATCTATGGCCGTCGCGAGGCCGGGGCTTTGCTGGAGAAGGCGGCCGGGCTCACGGCGCCCGGCGGTCTGCTGCTCATTCATGATTATTATCCTGACGCCGGGTGGCGGGCCTCTGCCGTCAAAGGGCGTCTCTATGATATTAATATGCTGGTTAATACCTCTAATGGCCGTTGTCACTTAAGCTCAGAGCTGGCCGCCTCGCTGCCGGATGATTTTGAACCGGGTACCTTTCGTGATCTGCCTGGAGACAGCAGTGTCTTTATCAGCCGCCGGAGGGTTCAATGAAAAAACACGTCAACAGCCTTATAGCCCTGGCTCTGCTCCTCATGCTGGCCGCCTTCCTTATCTTCAGGGAAGATCTCACTAAACGACCTGACCGCCTCTACGAGACGGTGAACGGCCGGGTGGAGATGTGCCTGAGCTGCCATAAGGGCGTGGAGCTCAATCCGGCCCATGATGTCAAGGTTATTGGCTGTTCAAGCTGTCATCTCGGTGATCCGCTGGCCATTAGCAAGGCCAAGGCCCATAAGGGGATTGTTAAAAATCCAGGTGACTTACGGGTGGTTGATCGTACCTGCGGGGTTAACGGCTGTCACGCCATCCGGGTGCCGGAGGTCAAAAATTCCCTCATGGCCACAAACCGAGGGATTATTGCCACCCTGCGTTATTATTGGGGTGAGGCCCCGAACCAAAACGGTGATTATTCGGTTAAGCAACTCATGGACAGCCATGAGAATTCCCTGGCCTTGGATTATTACCGCAAGCTCTGCGCCACCTGTCATCTCTGGAAGCAGAAGGGCGATCTGCCCGGTTTTTTTGGCGAGAAGGGCGGGGGCTGCTCGGCCTGCCACTATGAGGGTAATCCTAATTTGCCGCTCGCGAAACGTAAAAAGGCCCATCCCTGGATTGATAAAAAGGTACCAATAAAAAATTGTGTGCGCTGCCATAATCGCAGCGGCCGCATTGGTATATCCTATACCGGTGTCTATGAATCCGAGGGCTCTGGCGCCCCCATTAAGGAGGGGAAGCTCTCGACCCAGCGTCTGCCTGGTAATCGTTTCTATTTTAAATTACCGCCCGATATTCATTATAAAAAAGGGATGGCCTGTATTGACTGCCATACCCGCAGGGAAATTATGGGAGACGGCACGAGTTACGCCCATTTTGAGGATCAACTGGAAATATCCTGTACCACCTGTCATCAGCGCCGCGATCCGGGCTTGACCCGCAAGGGGGATCGTCTGCCGCAGATTAAGGTAGAGAAGGACGGTCGGGTGATTCTTACCGATAAGCTGCACGGCAAAAAGCACCTCGTTAAGCAGCCCCTCGCCGGGGTCTGTGATTTTAGAGGACACCGCCGCCTGTCCTGTCAGGCCTGTCATTCCGCCTGGGTACCGCAGTGCTACGGCTGTCATGTGAAAAGAGATTTGAGCGAGACCCATCTTGATAAACTAACCCTCAAAAAGACACCGGGATGGTGGGAGGAGGGGCGTTCTTATATCCGTTATGAACAACCCGCTCTGGGGGTATGGGCCGGTCGGGTTATGCCGGTTACCCCGGGGTGTCAGGATATTGTCACCCTAAAGGATAAGAAGGGTAAGTTCAGCGGCTCCTTTTACTCCTTCACCATGGCGGCCATTGACCCTCATACCACTCAGACCCAGGCCCGTTCATGCAGCGCCTGTCACCGCAGTCCCAAGACCCTGGGGCTGGGCCGGGGTACGGTCTGGTTAGATAAGGGTAAATGGCACTTTGATTCGGCTTCTGAAGGGATAAAGACACCCACCGGCGAGACCCCGCCCCTCGATGCCTTTGTGACCATCAAGGGCAAGGCCCTGCAAAGGAGCTTTCGCCCCGATATGCGGCCCTTTAACCGCGGGGAGCTGGATCGTATTCTGCGGGTGGGGCTCTGTCTGCCCTGCCATAATCAGGTCAATGATCCGATTTATAATTCAGGAAAAGGAAAAGAAAAAATGGATAATAGAATGCCGCCTATAACCGGGAGCAAGGCCTCGTTGTAAAGCCGTGCTTGAGGTCTTCCAAATTGCCAAAAAGTAAAAATAGCGGTATGCTATTTGGGCGGCGGCGTCTATTGGTGAGGCCGTTTTAGAACATATTTACGCCGCTCCCGGCCTTTATCTCGTTACTATAGCCGCCTTTTGTGGTAAACTATTATGTTGCTGGTGAAGTATCGATTGTGGCGTTCCCGCTGAATCGTTAGAATGTTTATAAAGAGTCTTCGCGGGTAACTATTCAGCGTGATGCCTAAAAGTAACGATAACCCCAGAGCGTAACTGTTCAGCAGTGCTCCAGC
>CAZSOB010000032.1:0-11013 GCA_964608155.1 uncultured Desulfobulbia bacterium | reverse complement strand
CTTGAACCCCATTCAAGTGCGCTACCAGGCTGCGCTACATCCCGACCCTGATTCAAATTTATGCCATACTTTTTTTAATATCAAGCAATTCGGTTTTGATATTAACTAATAATTGCCGCCAGTCATCGCGGCCTATACTATGTGATTTTGTGCCTTTTGCCAAGACCTTTTTTGCGCCACCCAGGGTTAATCCATCGTCCTGAATCATTTTTTTGATCAACAGGATATTTTCTATGTCAATTCGTCGATATAGGCGTTGCTTGGAATTGGCCCGCTGGGGTTTTAAAATCTTGAACTCTGCTTCCCAATGTCGCAGGGTATGTGATTTAATACCGGTTAGCCGGCATACCTCGCCAATCTTGAAATAGGTCTTATCTGGTATTAATGTGCCGCCCTGGATAGATTTCACCCTATACATCCCGCTTTGTTTTTTGTACCCTGAGGATATGACCATTGGTCAGCGGAAAGTGGCTTTATCAGTCTCTACCGCCCTCATTAACCGTATCGCGTAAGGTTTTACTGGGTTTGAAAGATACCATATTCCGGCCTGCTATTTCAAGAGTTTCTCCCGTCTGGGGATTACGACCCCGCCGGGGTGCCTTAGTCCTGATCTTAAAGGCCCCAAAATTAACCAGTTTGACATTCTCACCCTTTAACAGGTTCTCTTTTATGGCGGTAAAGAAGTGATCGACCATGTCGCCGGCGTCATTTTGAGGGAAGCCAAGACGCTCATTTATGGCCTTGGTCAGGGTCTGTCTGGTAATATTTTCCTTGCTCATATTAAGCCTCCCGTAACTTGCCATGGAACTTATCTACCACCAAGGCTATAATCTTGTTTTGAACCTTTGCGACCGCCTTATCCTTTAAGGTGTTTTCAGCGGAATGGTAAGTGAGTGATAGAGCTACACTCTTTTTACCGTCACTAATTGGATTGCCTTGATAAATATCAAATATTTCAACTTGTTGCAAGAGTTTAAAGCCTTGGTTAATAATGGCGTCTACAATTTCACCTGCCCCGATCTCATCATCAACTATTATGGCCAAATCGCGTTTGACGGCTGGGAAACGGGACAGAGGTTTGAATTTTATGCCGGCGGTTCTAACAGATCCCAAGTTATCCAGGTTAAGATCTAAGAAATATACTTCCTCCTTAATGCCAAAGGTCTTGAGGGTAGTGGAAGATAATTTACCGAGCTCACCGATGTATTTACCCGCAGTCTCAATGGTGAGAAATTGCTCCGGGGTGCTGTAAGGGGCGTTGGCGCCTATAATAAAATGGGCCTGAAGGCGGATTTCATTTAGTATATTTTCGATAATCCCCTTGGCGTCATAGAGGTCAAAGGGGGTAGCACCAAAATGTACCGGCGGCCCATCAAGTTGTCGGCGACCACAAAAGACGGCGGTGATATGCTGTTCCTCAAGAGGCTGTTCCTGACCGTCAACAGGCAGGAATACCTTACCAAGCTCAAAGAGCCGCAGATCGTTGTTCTGATGATTTATGTTGTGCCGGGCGTTTTCAAGCAGACCGGGAAGAAGGGTGGTACGCATAACACTCTGTTCCTCGGAAAGAGGATTCATGATGTTTATCGTCCGCCGTCTTGGATCATCCTTCTCAAGGCTCAATTTGTCAAGATGGGCCGGGTCGGTAAAGCTGTAGTTAATAGCCTCGGAGCAACCAAGGCCGATCATTATACGACCAATTTCGCGGCGGAGCATACGACCTTTAGCCTGGGAGGAAAAGGCCATGGGAACGGTGGGCAGGGTGGTGGGAATTTCGTTATAGCCTTTTAAACGGGCAACCTCCTCCACCAGGTCAATTTCACGTTCCAGGTCAACTCTAAAGCTGGGTGGAGTGACCAGCAGGGTGTCTTTATCTATCTGGGTGCTGGTTACTTCGATGGCGTTCAGCATATTGCTGATCTGCTTCAGGGTAAAATCGTCGCCGAGGAGATTGGCAGTGCGCTGTACCCGGAGCTGTATGGGCTGGATTTCCGGCAGAGTGCCCTGGCAGTCAACGATGGAGCCTGATGCTTCAGCCCCGCTATAACGCACAATTAGTGAAATGGCCCGATTCAGGGCCTTAAGAGTGCCTTGGGGGTCAATGCCGCGTTCAAAGCGGTATGAGGCATCGGTGGGGAGTTTTAAACGGCGGGCGGTACGCCGGATGGATAGCGGATTAAAATAGGCGCTTTCCAACAAAATTTCGGAGGTGGAATTATCTACCTCACTACCCCCGCCGCCCATGACACCCGCCACCGCGGCAGGTTTATTCTCATCACAGATAACCAGCATGTCAGGCTCAAGAAGGCGCTCAACATTATCAATGGTAGTAATTTTTTCTCCACTCAGAGCTCGGCGCACAATAACTTTGCCGCCGCTGAGTTTGTTAAAGTCAAAGGCATGCAGGGGTTGGCCGTACTCCAGCATGACAAAATTGGTTATATCAACAATGTTATTGATGGGGCGCAATCCCACCGCTGTAAGCAGGCGCTGGAGCCAGTTTGGGGAGGGGCCAATTTTGACTCCCCGCAGGAGCTGAGCGGCGTAACGGGGGCAGAGCGTGGTATCCTGCACCTCGACAGAAAATGATGCGGTGTCCGAAGCAGGCCTGTTGGTGTCTGATTTCGGCGGCTTTAAAGTAGAACCGCTGAAAGCCGCTATCTCCCGGGCAATGCCGATGACACTGGTACAGTCAGGGCGGTTGGGGGTGAGATCGACCTCAATCAGGGTATCCTCAAGGTTAAGGGCCTGCCGCAGGCTCTGGCCCGTCGAGCATGATTCAGGCAGCTCGATAATTCCGGCATGACTATCATTTAGGCCCAATTCCTTCTCAGAACAAAGCATTCCCTCTGACACCTGACCACGCAGCTTTGATTTCTTTATCTTAAAACCTTCCGGCATGACAACGCCGGGCAGGGCAATGGCGGTAAGCAGGCCGGGCCGTACATTGGGAGCCCCGCAAACAACCATTTTTGTTTCTTCACCCACCTGAACCTGGCAGATAGAGAGATGGTCGGCCTGGGGATGTTTGTCAACGGTTATTACCTCGGCCACCTTAATCTCTGTAAGGGCTTGGTATAATGGGGTAATCGCATCTACCTCAAGACCCAACATCGTCAAACGTTCGGCCAGATCCTCGGCTGATAGGTCGAAATCGACATATTGTTTGAGCCAATTTACGGTAAATTTCATTATGGTATCAGAGTGGTAAAATTAAGATGTAAGGTAACTGTTCAGTTACACTCCGGTGGTTATTGTTACTTTTAGACATCACGCTGAATAAGATGTAACAGATAAGCTGGTTTAGAATTGTTTTAAAAATCGCCGGTCATTTTCATAGAAAAGTCGAATGTCGGTAATGCCGTATTTAAGCATTGCTATCCGCTCAACCCCAAGACCAAAGGCAAAACCGCTGTATTCCTCGGGATCATAGTTAACCTTTTTGAAAACCTCGGGATCAATTAGTCCGGCCCCGAGTATTTCAAGCCAGCCGGTCTGCTTGCAGACCCGGCAGCCCTTGCCGTGGCATATTACACAGGCAATATCGACCTCGGCGCTGGGCTCGGTAAAGGGGAAATAGCTGGGGCGGAAGCGGATGGCGGTTTTTTTATCAAACATCTTGGCGATAAAAATTGCCAGAATACCCTTTAAATCGGCAAATGATACCTTGCGGTCAACTAAAAAACCTTCCACCTGATGAAACATGGGGGTATGGGTGATGTCGGAATCGCAGCGGTATACCTTGCCGGGGGCGATGATCCGCAAGGGGGGAGCGGCCTTCTCCATACTTCTGACCTGCATGGGTGAAGTATGGGTACGAAGGAGGACATTATCGTTGACATAGAAGGTGTCGTGCATATCCCTCGCTGGATGGTGCTTGGGGATATTCAGACCCTCAAAATTATAAAAATCAAGCTCTATGTCCGGGCCTTCCGCAACCGTAAAACCCAGGCGTTCAAAGATGGAGCACATCTCCTCCATGACCTGAGTTACCGGGTGGTGTTTACCAAAGGGCATAGCACGACCCGGCAGGGTAAGATCAAGCTGGCCGCTGTTAGCCCGCCTGCTCCCGGTATCAGTTAGGGCAGACTTTTTGGCCGTGTAGGCCTCTTCCAGGGTGCTTTTGAGATCGTTGGCCAGTTTGCCGAGCCGGGGACGCTCCTCTTTGGGAGCCTGACCAAGATTGCGCATCAGGGCGGTAAACATACCCTTGCGGCCAAGATATTTAACCCGGAATTCCTCCAGGGGCTCGGCCTCATTAATGGTGGTAAGAGCGGTCTCGGCCTCTTCCTTTATACGTTGGAGCTCAGCTTCCATAAATTAAGAGGCGGCTTCGACAACCTTGGAAAAGGCATTGGCATCAAGAATTGCCAGATTCGATAAAACCTTACGATCCAGTTCAATATTGGCCTTTTTGAGACCGCCGATGAATTTGCTGTAAGAGGTGTTATTAATCTTGCTGGCGGCGGATATGCGGGCAATCCATAATTTACGAAAATCACGTTTTTTCTGCCGACGATCCCGGTAGGCGTAACACAAGGCGCGGTCTACGGCCTCGGAAGCAGTTCTGATTAAACGATGACGGCCGCCAACATAACCTCTGGCCATCTTTAATATCTTATTTCTACGGCGGCGTGCCTTAAATCCACGCGTTACTCTAGGCATCTTAATATCTCCTTAAAATTACGTCTAAAAACACTTCGGCCTCGTCAGCTGAATAAAATCATCCAGCAGCTACAAGGCCTGATTGTCCAATTGATATTTTTACAGATAGGGCAGCATGCGCTTGACGCTCTTGACATTAGAAGAATCAAGAACGGTACTCTTACGAATACCCCTTTTCAGTTTGGTGGTCTTCTTGGTCAGGATGTGACTGCCAAAGGCCTTATTGCGAATTATTTTACCGCTTCCACTGGCCTTGAAACGTTTGGCCGCTCCGCGGTTTGTTTTCATCTTGGGCATTACCTATTTCTCCTCTTTCTTTATTTTGGGGCGACAAACATTACCATCTGCCGACCTTCCATCTTGGGCTCCTGAATGATTACTGCCACATCTTCAAGGGCGGCGGCAACCATCTTCAGGGTTTTATACCCTTGGCTGTCGGCATAAACTATTTCCCGGCCTCGGAAACGAACTGTTACCTTGACCTTATTCTTGTTTTCAATAAACTTTCTGATGTTCTTGACTTTAAAGTCAACATCATGCTTTTCAGTCTTAGGCCGCAGCTTAATTTCCTTGGTCTCCACCACACTCTGCTTTTTTTTGGCCACCGCCTGCTTTTTGCTCAATTCATAGCGGTATTTACCGTAATCCATGATCCGGCAGACAGGAGGCTCGGAGTTTGGTGATATCTCGACCAGATCATAGCCATCCTCTTTCGCCTTGGCTAAGGCCTCTCTGGTTGGCAAAATACCCAACTGCTTGCCATCCAAATCAATAACTCTGATACTCGGTACTTTGATCAATTCGTTGATCCGCGCCCTGGCCTCTCTACCGTTTTGATCCTTCCTTCTTCCTTTTTTGATACTCCACCTCCAACTTGTGGTTTGTTTGTATGTTTAATTCAGCGTTGGGATACAGCTATCTTGTTTAATATGATCAAGGAACTCACCGACGGTCATGGCTGGTAGATTTTTGCCGTCACGCAGACGGGCGGTAAGGGTGTTATCTGCCATTTCCTGGTCGCCGATTATCAACATAAAGGGTATTTTGTTTAACTGTGCCTGGCGAATTTTATAATTTAGTTTTTCATTGCGCAGATCCTTTTCGACCCGGATCCCGGCCTTTCTTAATTGTTTGTATACCCCTTGAGCATATTCATTCTGGGCGTCGGAAATATTAAGAATAATGGCCTGTACGGGGGCCAGCCACAGGGGGAAGGCTCCGGCGTAATGCTCTATAAGTACCCCAAAGAAACGCTCAAGAGAGCCCATCAAGGCCCGGTGAATCATGATGGGCTGATGGTCACGTCCGTCCTCTCCTGTGTAGGCGATAGCAAAGCGCTCAGGCAAATTAAAATCGACCTGAATGGTGGAACATTGCCAGGAACGGCCTATGACATCTTTTATTTTTATATCAATTTTAGGCCCGTAAAATACCCCTTCACCAGGGTCAATTTCGTAGCTCATGCCTCTTTTCTCAAGGGCGTGTTTCAGGGCGCTGGTTGCCCGATCCCAGTTTTCGTCGCTGCCGACAGATTTTTCCGGCCGGGTGGAGAGATAAACCTCATACTCCTTGAAACCAAAGGTTTGGAGGATATTCATATTGAGGTCTAAAATATTGAATATTTCGTCTTCCAATTGTTCCGGCAGGGTAAATATATGGGCGTCATCCTGAGTAAAACCCCGTACCCGCATCAGACCGTGCAGGGCGCCTGTCCGCTCATAGCGGTACACCGTTCCCAATTCACACCAGCGAATGGGAAACTCCCGATAGCTGCGCTTATGTGTTTTATAGATGGCAATATGAAACGGGCAGTTCATGGGCTTGATCTGGTAGCTGACCTCATCAACGTCCATGGGAGAAAACATGTCTTCAGCGTAGAAATCAAGATGCCCCGACGTCTGCCAGAGATCACGTTTGGCTATCTGCGGGGTGTAGAGCAATTCATAATCATGTCTGAAATGCTCATTTTTCCAGAACTCTTCAATTAGCGAACGAACCCTGGCCCCCTTGGGCTGCCAGAGTATGAGACCAGGGCCCACCTGATCGTTAATGGTGAACAATTTAAGTTCCCGGCCGAGACGACGGTGATCTCGTTTCTTGGCCTCTTCCAAGAGACGTAAATGGGTGCGCAGCGCCTTGGCATCGTTAAACGCGGTGCCGTAAATTCGCTGCAACATGGTGTTTTTTTCATCTCCCCGCCAATAGGCGCCAGCCACCTTAATTAACTTAAAAGCCCGCAAGCGGCCGGTACTCGGCAGGTGCGGGCCCCGGCATAGATCAACAAAATCACCTTGCTGATAAAGAGAAACGGTATCGTCGGCAATATCGTTTATGATTTCTATTTTATAATTTTGGCCCTTATCCCTGAACAGGGTTATTGCCTCTTCCTTAGATACCTCTCGGCGGCTAAAAGGTAAGTCGGCTTTGACTATCTCCTGCATCTTAGACTCGATTTTCTCTAAATCGGCGCTCGAAAAGGGGGAGTCTTTATCAAAATCATAATAAAAACCATTGGTGATGGACGGGCCTATGGTCACCTGAACCTGGTCTCCGAATAGATCAAGAACGGCCTGAGCCATAATGTGAGCGGCACTGTGACGGATGATGTCAAGTCCTGCCGGGCTATTGGCGGTGATGGTCTCTAAGGCGGTATCATTTTGCAGGGAGGTGGTGAGATCCATGAGGCCGCTGCCGTTCTTAACGGCCAGCACCTTCTTACGCGTCTTGCTGGAGCAGAGAGCCTTGACGGCCTCGGCGGCTGAGACCCCGGCCGGCATTGCCTTAGCCGGGCCATTATCTATGGAAATATTGATTGTCATTGTCTTGAGGCCGCGGCTGTTAAAGGAAGCGCGGCGGCTTCCGGGTTTTATATATAATATCTGTCTTGACCAATACCTGTTTATAAGGAATGGAAATTGGTAGGCACGAGCGGATTTGAACCGCTGACCTCTTGCGTGTCGAGCAAGCGCTCTAACCAACTGAGCTACGCGCCTATGGCAGAAAAATCAATGCTGGACAAACTGTCCGACAATCCGAAATTATTAACAATTAATGTTTGTTAAGTCAAGAATAATATATGACAAAAACGGGAGGATTAGTATTATTCTGGCCCTTGAGTCTGTCGTTGGTTGATCATAGCCATGGCGGCCAAGGGCCCCTGCTTAACTATTAGTTCCAGGGCTACCTCGATTTGTGGCATTCTTACCGTTAGGATCTGGCGTTCCTCTGAACCAAAACGACCGAGAACAAAGTCACTTACTTCCATGGATATTGGCGGACGGCCAATTCCAACTCGAATTCTGGTGAATTCTCTGCCATGGAGGTGTTGGATTATAGACGATATACCCCGATGACCGCCGCTGCCCCGGTTGTTGACTATTTTGACGCGGCCCAGATCCAGGTCAAGGTCGTCATGAATGACGATTATGTCGGTGGGGTCAATATGAAAATAGGAGGCAATACCTTCCACCGCTTGACCGCTTTCATTCATAAAGGTCTCTGGTTTAACGAATAGCAGCTTTTTCCCCCAGATTTCGGCTTTGGCTGTTTGGGCCCGCCATTTCGATGCTGAGAAGGAAAAATTGTTATTCTCGCTCAGATAATCAAGAAGTTGGAAACCGATATTGTGCCTGGTTCCCTGATATTTTGCCCCTGGGTTGCCAAGGCCGACTATGAGAAGCATTTTTATCTATCTTTGAAAACTGGAGGTTAATTTAGCAGGTGCTACCCATCCACAGGGAATGAACAATAAAAAAACCGGAAAAAAAGGCCACTTTTCCGGTTTTAAAACCAAGGACAGACTTTACAGGCTATTATTCAGCCTTTGCTTTTTCTGGCTGGTCGGCAGTCCCGCTTTCTGCTTTTTCATCCTCAAAATCTTCAGCCTTGACGATGGCATGAATTACCGCGATACAGACGGCATCTTTATCGTTCTTAATCTCAATGCTGGTAGGAATAGTAAGGTCATCGCAGGTAATTTGATCACCAATATTTAGGGCGCTGATATCAACTTCAATGAAGTCGGGAATATCTAAGGGCTGACCCTGCAGGGTAACCGAAGGCAGGCCAATATGGAGCTCACCTCCGAGGTCAACCCCCTTTGCCTTGCCGCTAAATTTAATCGGCACCTCTAATACTATAGAAGAATCGAGCTTTATTTCATGAAAATCAACATGAAGCAAGGAGTCATCAACCGGTTTAGTCTGGATTTCTTTAACCATAACGTGGCGTTTAACACCGTCAACATCGAGGTTGAATATGGCATTGCGGCGCTGCATCTGGAGCAAAGTATGGGTGAGATCCTTGCAGTTAAACTGAAGGTGAACCGGTTCAATATGACCGCCATAGAGAACAGCGGGGGTCGCTCCTGAACTTCTGAGACAGCGGTTGGCACCTTTACCAAATTCATTTCTTACCTGGGCGCTTAAATCGTATTGTAACATTTGCTTAAAACCTCCTATACGGACTTTTTCCGAAACTGATTTTTTTTGATTTAATAGGGCTACGGCAAGCCAAGTTGATGGCGTTTTATACAAATAATGAACTCACCGAATCCTCGGAGTGAATACAGCTTATGGCGTTACCAATGAGCTTGGCAATGGAAAGCACTTTTATCTTTGAACAGTTACTGACTTTCTCCCGGAGTGGGATACTGTCGGTAATAACCAGGGTTTTAATCTTGGAGGCCTCCAGTCGTTCTATGGCCGGGCCTGAAAGTACGCCGTGTGAGCAGCAGGCGTGAACTTCATGGGCGCCTTTTTCGATCAGTATATCAGCGGCCGAACAAAGGGTGCCGGCCGTATCAACCATGTCGTCTAAGAGAATAGCGGTTTTGCCTTTTACGTCACCAATGACATTCATGGCGGCGCATATATTGGCCCGTTCCCGTCTCTTGTCGATAATGGCCATATCGGCGCCGAGGCGTTTGGCAAAGGCCCTGGTGCGTTCTACGCCGCCGGCATCAGGGGATACCATAATAATGTTGCTGCATTCCTGCTTTATATAATCAAGCAGGATGGGGGCCGCATAAAGGTTGTCAACTGGAATGTTAAAAAATCCTTGAATCTGGCCGGCGTGAAGATCCAGGGTTAACACCCGGCGAACGCCAACTACCATCATCATCTCGGCAACTACCTTGGCGGTAATGGGTACCCGGGGTGCTACTTTACGATCCTGACGGGCGTATCCATAATAGGGAATGACAACTGTAATTCGTCTCGCTGAGGCCCGGCGCATGGCATCGACCATAATTACCAGCTCCATCAGATGGTCGTTTACCGGCGGGCAGGTGGGTTGGATCAGGAAAATATCACGGCCCCGGACATTTTCTTTGATTTCGACAAATATCTCACCATCACTGAATCTTTTGACCTCGGCGGTGGACAAGGGGATATCCAGGTGCTGACATATTGCCTCAGCCAGCGGTCGGTTAGCATTACCAGTAAAAACCTTCATGTCCTTCAACATACTTTTCATTACTGTTCCCTTGTCAATCCGGTCTGGGCCGGAATTATTATTATATGGCTGGGGCGGTAGGATTCGAACCTACGAATGCAGGCGTCAAAGGCCTGTGTCTTACCGCTTGACGACGCCCCAAAAAACGGCATAAAACGTTTTGTAAAATCTGCTGGCCCGGCCACAACTTTATCTGCTTGGTGTTACTGGCCATGCCCCGCATAAACTAACCCATGGATATATGGCTTGACAGGTATTGGAGCAAATTTCTGCCTCTTGCCGGTGTGAGAATATGCCGAATACCGTGGGGCCGCTACCCGACATCAGGGCTGCGGCTGCCTCTGATTTAAGCAGTTTATTCTTTATTTCTTTAATTATCGGATAGCTCTTGGTGGTTACTGCTTCCAAGTCATTAAAGGGAAAATTCGTATCCGCCCGGTGCATTAGCCGGACAATGCCTTTGGGCAATAAAATCTTATGCCCTGATTTTGAATAACGAGCTAAGATATCTGCCTTGTGAGCAGTTGTCAATCGAAAATTGTCATAAACCCATTTTGTGGATACTGAAAAACCGGGGTTAACTAAGACAAACCAGGCGTCGTGTGCCTCGGCAAGTTCGTCTAAGGTGGTGCCTGTTCCGGTAGCGAGGGCACTGCCGCCGGCGCTTATAAAAAAAGGTACGTCAGAGCCGAGGGCGGCGGCAAGTTTTCTTAAAAGAGCAGGGGAATAATTGGTCTTGAAAAGTTTATTCATCCCCATAAGCACAGCGGCGGCATCGCTGCTGCCGCCGCCTAAACCGGCCGCGGTCGGAATGCTCTTGTGAAGCTCTATCTCAAGGCCGTTTTTTAACCCGCTGTATTTAAGAAAGGCCTGGGCAGCCTTGAATGCTATATT
>CAZSOB010000031.1:0-11041 GCA_964608155.1 uncultured Desulfobulbia bacterium | reverse complement strand
GTATTCGAGAAGGCCTAAATGGGCGAAGATGGGGTGCTGCTGAATAGTTACAACTTATTTACTATAATTTACACCATAAAGCAGGTTCAGCAAGTGAGAAGGTATGCTTAAGGAACTTAAAATAAAAAATCTGGCTCTGATTGAGAAACTTCATCTGATTATGGAGCAAGGTCTCATTGTTCTGACCGGCGAGACCGGGGCCGGGAAATCCATCGTTCTGCAGGCCATTGCCTTACTTTCCGGCCGCCGCTCTTCATCTTCCTGGGTGCGAACCGGAGCCGGGCAGGCCGAGGTGGAGGCCCTCTTCGCGCTGCCGGAGGCCTCCCCTCTGCGCCGAGAGTTGACCGCCATGGGGCTGGAGGACGGCCGCGAGTTGTTAATTAAACGCATTCTGTCATCCTCGGGGAAGAGCCGGTTTTATGTCAACGGCAGCCTGGCCACCGCCCGCCTGATTACTAAAATTACTGAATATCTGCTTAGTGTTGCCAGCCAGCACGATCATCAACAATTGCTTAACTCCGCTTCTCATCTGGACTTCATTGATCTGGCAGGTGAACTTTGGCCGCTGCGGGAGCGGGTGGCCGCACTCTATGAACAGTGGTCGGCCACCAGCCGGGAATTGGCGGAGCTGCGTCAAATGGAGATGGAAAAGGAACAGCGCCGGGATTTTCTCTCCTATCAGGAGAGGGAGATCAGGGAGGCGGCAGTGGAGCCTAATGAAGACGAGATTCTGGGCAATGAACGCCGCAGGCTGAAATCGGCCGATGACCTGCGGCGTTTGGGACGCCGCTGTTTTGGGCTCTTAAACAGCGCTGATGATGCCTTGACCAAGGTCAGAAAGGATGTCGTCGGCATGGCGGATCTGGACGTGGAGATTACAAAACTTGCCGATGGCCTGACTGAGCAGAGTTATATAATAGGCGATTATCTTGTTGAATTAAGGGATTATCTTGATCGTCTGCCGGACGATGCCGGTCATTTGGATGAACTGAGCGCCAGGATTGATCTTTTGCAGCAGTTAAAGAGGAAATATGGGCTCACCCTGGAGGAGGTTATCGCCTACGGCGGGAAGGCCCGCGCGGAGCTCGAGAGTTTAGACGCCTTGGATGAGCGGCTGCGGAAACTGGAAGAGGTCGCAGCCCGGCTCCATGATGAGCTGTTGAAGGAGGCGGAGGAGTTGTCAGGCCGGAGAAGAGAGGCGGGGCGGAAGATGGCGGTGGCCATTGTCAATGAGCTGCGGGATTTAAGTTTTGCCCAGGCCGAATTTGAGGTGGTTTTTCATGATACCGGGGCTGAACCTAAGTTGTCTAAGAACGGCCTGGATCGGCTGGAATTTATGTTTTCCGCCAACCCCGGCGAGCCTTTAAAATCCCTGGCCAAGGTGGCCTCGGGTGGTGAACTGTCCCGGCTCATGCTGGCTATGCGCTGCATATTGGCCCAGAAGGATATGGTGGAGACGGTCATTTTTGATGAGGTGGATGCCGGGATAGGCGGCAAGGCGGCGGAGGCGGTGGCCGGTAAGATTGCGGAACTGGCCCGTCATCACCAGGTAATGTGTATTACCCATCTGCCCCAGATAGCCGCTGGGGCCGGAACCCATTATGTAGTCGAGAAGAAGACCGTAAACGGCCGTACTAATACCTCCATAAGCCGTCTGTCGGAGGTGGAGAGGGCGGGGGAGCTGGCCCGGATGCTGGCTGGCGAATCAGTATCGCCCCAGACCCTGGCCTTTGCCGATGAACTGCTGCGGCGCCAGGCGCAGAATACTGTGGGGGAAAAAATATTATGAAAGAGAAACGAGCTGTCGCCCTCTTCTCCGGGGGGCTGGATAGTATTCTGGCCTGCCGTCTTATGGCGGAACAAGGGGTTGATGTACGGGCGGTGACCTTTGTCAGTCCCTTCTTCGGCTATGAGCTGCTGGCCCGGCAGGCCGAGCATTGTCGGAAAATTAAGGAAAATTACGGTATTAATCTCACCCTGGTTGAGATCAGCACCGCCTATATGGCTATGCTGCGTAATCCTGCTCATGGCTATGGTAAACATTTTAATCCCTGTCTGGACTGCAAAATCTTTATGATGACTAAGGCCAGGGAGATGATGGCTGAATTGAAGGCCTCCTTTATCATCTCCGGCGAGGTGGTGGGGCAGCGTCCCATGTCCCAGCGCCGGGACGCCCTGCGGGTGGTGGAACGTGAATCAGGCTGTGAGGGTATTCTGCTCCGGCCCTTATGCGCTCAACGCTTAGAACCCACCCGGCCGGAACTCACGGGGCTGGTGGATCGGGAGAGGCTGGCCGATTTATCCGGCCGCAGCCGGGCTGGGCAGATGGCTATGGCGGCCAGTTTCGGCTTTGATGATTATCCAACCCCGGCCGGCGGCTGTATTCTCACCGACCCCATAGTTTCCAAGCGCATCAAGGGTTATTACGCTGAGCATGAGCGGGTATCGGCGGCTGATATGCGTTTACTCATGGTGGGGCGTCAATTCAGGCTGCCCATGGGCGGCTGGCTGGTTATCGGTCGTAAGGAGTCGGAGAACAGTACCCTCGATGGTCTGCGGCAGGCTGGGGACAGATGCTTGATGTTGAAGGATCGGCCGGGGCCCACTGGGGTTTTACGATATTTAAAGGATCCCGCGGAGTTGGTGATGGCTGCCGCTCTGGTGGCCCGTTATGGCAAAAAAGGGGCCGATGGCTGCCCTCAGCCTGGAGTAGTGGTCTGCCAGGGGGATGACGGAACGATTGAAATAGATGTCGGGGAACGTGAAATCAGAGAGACACAGGTACTCCCCGCATAGTTATCTTGACAGATTTTATCAAAATTGTTAAGAGCAGAAGCGTGAATGGCGGCCCCGTTCTTAATCGTCCGTTAAAGCCGTCATCATCCTGCCAGAGAGATGGGCCGTGAATGGCCGCTCTGTTCATATATCGGCCGGTGTAGCTCAGTGGTAGAGCAACGCACTCGTAATGCGTAGGTCGCGGGTTCAACTCCCATCACCGGCTCCAAAAGTTTACACTGAAAGGGGGATTTGGTTTATTTTACCAAGTCCCCCTTTTTTGCTTTAAAAATACTCAATAATTGGTTTAAATCTTTATACCATGTTAAATATCTTGTTGAAATCCATCGGCGTTCTGCTTCTGTTTTTTATCACCTATAAAATTGTTAATATTAAAAGCTCCATAGTCCTCAGGCGGAGACCGGTTTCACGTCTGGTGGCCGCTGGCGGACTTTTCATGGCCGCTGCTCTGATTATCCAGATAAGCGCTGAGCTCAGCCCGCTGAATTATGCTGTTTTCGGAGTTAACAGTCTGGAGCGTATTTCTGATATCTGCTTTCTGCTGGGGTTTTTATTCCTGGGGGCGGGGTTCAGGAAATGGGCTTTGGTTTTGAAGGAATTGGAATATCTGGAGGGCGAGTTGAAGACCGCTAATCAGGTCTTAAGCCGTCAGGCCGCCGAATTGCGTCTGCGGGAGGATCTGTATGAATCAATCACCACCGCTGTCACTGATGCTATTTTCATGCTTGATGGCCAGGGCAAGATTGTTTTCTGCAATCCAGCGGCTGCCACCATCTTTCAATATGATGACGGGGAGTTGCTGGGCCGTGATCTGCATAGCCTGCTGGCTCCCTCCCGTTACTATGGGGATTTCGCTCTTGGTTTCGGGAAATTTATGCATAACGGAACCGGCAAGGCGGTGAACCACACAATCCAGGCGGCGGCTCTTAGAAAGGACGGGCGGGAATTTCCCATGGAGGTCTCGGTATCATCTATATCCTATAATGAGTCCTGGCACGCTCTGGGTATATTGCGTGACATCTCGGAACAAGTGGAGCATGAACGGCAGACTGCCGATCTGGCCCGTCAATTACGACAGGCCCAGAAGATGGAGGCTATTGGCACTCTGGCCGGGGGGATTGCTCATGATTTTAATAATATACTTACCGCTATTCTGGGTTATGGCGAATTGGCCAAACATGAAATGTCGGCCAGTAGCGGGACTGCGGAGTATATAGAGCTGGTCTTGCAGGCCGGCCGCCGGGCCCGTGACCTGGTGCGCCAGATCCTTTTTTTCAGTCGTCAGCAGGAGCAGGAGCGCCAGCCTATTTCCCCCCATCTTATTGTCAATGAGGTCTTGAAGCTTTTACGGGCGAGTCTGCCTGCCACCATCGAAATAAATCAGAGTATTGATAATTGTGCCCAGATTATGTCTGATCCCACCCTGCTTCATCAGGTGTTGATGAATCTCTGTACCAACGCCGCCCATGCCATGGAGAATAAAGACGGCCGCCTGACCGTGGAGCTGGCCTGTGTGGAGGTATCCGCAGCAGATCTGCCCGAGAACGGTAAATTTAAGCCTGCCTCCTATGTCCGCCTGTGGGTCAGTGACACTGGCTGTGGAATTGCCGAGAATGTCAGGGAGCGCATCTTCGATCCTTATTTTACCACCAAGGAGGTCGGTAAAGGAACGGGGCTGGGGTTGTCAGTGGTGCAGGGTATCGTCAGCAGTCATGGCGGCTGGCTGACGGTGGACAGTGCGGTTGGTAAAGGTACCAGCTTTGCGGTTTATCTGCCGGCGATAGAATCGAAAAGTGTGACCTTGAAGGATGGTAAGGACGCTGATACTAAGCTTGCGGTTAACGGCGGCGAATCCCTTCTCTTTGTCGACGATGAGGAAATAATCGCCGATCTTGGTCGTCTGCTTCTGGAACGTCTCGGTTACCGGGTTACCGCGCTCAGCAGCGGTCATGAGGCCCTGAAAATATTTAAAAAGTCTCCCGCTGATTATGATCTGCTCATTGTCGATCAGGTTATGCCGGGTTTAAGCGGTATGCAGCTGGCTCAGGAGGTGATGGGCATTAAACCTGATATGGCGGTCATTATCTGTACCGGCAATTATGAGCAGTTAAATGAGGAGGAGGCCCTGGCTCAGGGGATCAAGGCCGTAGTTATGAAACCATTACTGGAAGATAACTTGGCCCCCATGATCAGGAAGGTGTTTGGTGAATAGCACCTCTTTAACGTTGTGATGATCTGCCGGAGGTTTGGCCTTGCCAGGATTTTTATATTCTGTTGTGTCCTGGTAATTTTTTAAACCCCAGCTCCTTCATCTTTTCATTAATGGCCTGCCGGGATATGGGCTTGGTTATATAGCCCTCGCAGGGCCCCCGAACTAAGGCCTGGATAATGTTCCTGGCATCTTCCAGAACCGTGGTCATGATGATTTTTACCATGTCGAAGCCGCCGATGCCGTTTTGGCGTTCTAATCTTCTTATTTCCCGCAGGGCATCCTGGCCGTTCATGACCGGCATCATAATATCAAGGCAGATCAGGTCAAATGGCGGGCCTTTTCGCAAACTTTGTCTATAAAGTTCCACTGCCTCCAAGCCGTTCTGGGCTCTCTGGCAATCCCCGTAAGGCCGCAGTAATTCCTGCAGCAGGGTGCCGCAGGTTGGGTCGTCTTCAGCTATCATGATATTCATTTTGTTATTTTTACCCCCTCTTAACGATTAGATAATAATTTTATAATCTTGGCCGCTATATTGTCTATGGGCAGCAGGCGCTCGGCGCCGCCACGCTCGTAAGCCTCTTTCGGCATGCCGAAGACCACGGATGTTTTTTCGTCCTGGGCCAGGGTTCGGGCTCCGGCCTTACGCATGGCGACCATGGCATCGGCTCCGTCATGCCCCATGCCGGTGAGCATGATGCCGATGGCCCTGGCTCCGGCCTGGCGGGCCACGGAGTTCATCATTACCTCTACCGAGGGGCGGTGACCACAGACCTTTTCTCCCGGCTTACAGATAACCTTGTAGATGCCGTTAGTGTGGTTGATGGTCATATGTTTCTCGCCCGGTGCGATTAATACCAGGCCTTTCGTAACCTGATCGCCGCTCTGGGCCTCTTTGACCCGCATGGCACAGCACATGTTCAGACGTTCGGCAAATAGTTTAGTAAAACCCGGCGGCATGTGCTGCACCACTACGACGCCCGGGGTAGTGGCCGGCAGTCCGCTTAATATTATACGCACGGCCTCGGTGCCGCCGGTGGAGGCCCCTATGGCGATAATCCTGTCGCTGGACTTGGTCAGTGCCCCGTTATCCAGCAAACGGCGCTGGCTGGGGAGTATTAACTTTTTGTTTTTCCAGTGCGCGACATTGGCGCTGGAGGCGATTTTTATCTTGGTACAGAGTTCGGTCATCATGCCCTGCAAACCACGGGTCATATCCATGCCCGGTTTGGAGACAAAGTCCACCGCTCCGGCATCAAGGGCGTCTAAGGTGATTTTTTTACCACGCTGGGTCAGGGAACTCACCATGACCACCGGAATGGGGTATTGCGGCATCAGACGGCGCAGAAACTCCACCCCGTCCATGCGCGGCATCTCCACGTCCAATGTCATGACATCGGGTTTCAACTGGATAATTTTATCTCTCGCCACAAATGGGTCGGGAGCCGTACCCACCGCCTTTAGATCGGGGTCGGCATTTATGCCGTCAGTTAATATATGGCGCACCAGTGATGAGTCGTCGACTATAAGAACTCTGACTTTTCGTTTTGGCTTGGATGGCATTTTTATGTTTGCTTATATGGTAACTATTCAGCTGCACCAAATCCGGAGTCTGCGCTTTCCTGAACAGTTACAGCTCACAGTTTAGGGCAGCTTTTCGCTTGTAGCTGAATAGTTACCTTATATGAAAGTCACCCGCCAATGGTATTGGCTTTGCCACGATTTTCATGTTTCGTTGTGCCAGGGTAATCGGCTGTGGCTGTTAGAATGACAGGCCTGTAAATAAACGTATTTTTAAGGGTCTGTGACGGCAGTTAGTGGATTATATTTTTATGTCATCTGTCATCTGGCTTCTGGTAGCAGGCCGGCATTATATATTTGTAGAGTTGCTGAGTGCGGCCCAGAGACTCTGAGTGCCCAATGAAGAGATAACCGCCGGGCTCAAGGAATTGGTGAAAACGTTTTATCAGCTTATCTCTGGTCGGTTTATCAAAATAGATCATTACGTTGCGGCAGAAGATCATCTGGAAGGGCTTTTTAAAGGGAAATGGGTTCATGAGGTTAAAACGGCGCAGGGTTATATCCCGTTTAATCTTGCTGCTTACCGCGGTCAGTCCGGAACCCGCCGCTTTAAAATAGCGCTGGCGTATATGGGCCGGCACCCGTTCTATGCGGTCAATGGGATATACCGCCTTTGCCGCTGCCTTTAGAGCCCTCTCTGAAATGTCGGTGGCGAGGAGCCCGGCATTCCAGTTTCCATAATCAAGACCGAGGTGTTCCATCATCAGCATGATAAGCATATAGGGTTCTTCTCCGGTGGAACAGCCTGCCGTCCACAGGCGGATATCATGACTGTCGTGCTGGCGCAGGTTTTCTATTAACTGGGGAAAGGCCTGCCTGGAGAAAAAATCAAAGTGGGCGTTTTCCCGGTAAAAATATGAAAAATTGGTGGAAATCTGGTTGATTAACTCGTTTAATCCCTGGTTGGTACGGTCGGTTATAAGGTATTGATAATAGCTTTTAAAACTATCAAAGCCCTGGATTTGGAGGACATTTTGCAGACGGCTTACCACCAGGGATCGTTTGGCTTCGGTGAGGTTAATGCCAAAACGCTCATAAACCAGATCTCTCAGCAGCCTGAATTCTTCGCTGTTAATGGCGATGGTGGCTGGTGGTGCTGTGTTTATGGTTGTTTCCCACATATCAGTTGGTTAATTATCCCGTATGTTCCTTTGTCTGCGCGCCGGAAGCGACCAGCCGCCGGGCACACCTGCCTCGTCCAGCGGCTGATTTCAGTTTAGCTGGTTATCCTCAGAATTGTGAATATTCGGTTTGCACTTAAAAATAACAAAAACCACTCCGTTGCCGAATATTTACTCAGAATTTACCGAATTCCGAATCATCAAGGGCGATTATCTCGCTGGGCCGCGGAGAGTTGCTACGGGCTGCCTCATTTATTCCTGCGGTAGGATGGGGCAGGGCACTTTGGCTGGATCTCCGGCCGCCAGTATGGTTACGGGTGGTGAACCTGGCCAGCATTCCGCGCATTTGTTCGGCTTGGCTGGAGAGTTCTTCCGCCGCCGCGGCCCCCTCTTCGGAGGCGGCGGTGTTCTGCTGAGTTACCTGCTCAATCTGGCTTAGTCCCTGGTTGACCTGGGCTATACCGTTGGCCTGTTCGTTGGAGGCGGCGGCGATCTCCGCCACTAAATCAGTGACCTTGGTGGAACCTGTGACAATCCCCTTTAAGGCCTCAGCGGTATGGTCTGCCAACTGGGAGCCATTCGCCACTTTTTCGGCTGAACCTTCGATTAATTCCGCTGTTTCGCGGGCGGCCTTAGCGCTTCTGGCAGCCAGGTTTCTGACTTCTTCGGCGACCACGGCAAAGCCCTTGCCGTGTTTACCGGCCCTGGCTGCCTCTACGGCGGCGTTTAAGGCCAGCAGGTTGGTCTGGAAGGCGATTTCATCAATTACCTTGATAATCTTGGAGATATTTTGGGAAGACTCGTTTATTTCGACCATGGCTCCCATGAGATCGTTCATCTGGCGGTTGCCTTTTTCTGCCTCGTCACGGGACTGCTGGGCCAGCTGGTTGGCCTGATTGGCATTTTCAGCATTGGTGGTGGTCTGGGAGGCCAGCTCGGTCATGGAGGCGGAGATCTCCTCTAGGGCGGCGGCCGACTCGGTGGCTCCCTGGCTCAGGGCCTGGCTGGAATTGGAGACCTCATTAGCGCCGGCGGCGATCTGCTGGGCGGCCATATTGATCTCGTTGATGATCATGTTCAGGTCATCGCCAGCTTTTTTCAAGGCATTACCAAGGGCGTCATCGGCATCCTTGGGGACGGCCTCAAAGGTGAGATTGCCGGCGGCCAGCATGGTAAGGGCCTTTACCGTGCCGTTCTGGAGATCATCGCTGTAACTATCCAGGGTGTCAGCCATCTGACCAATTTCATCACTCCGGTTCATATTAAGTCGTTCCTTGAGGTGGCCCTTGCTCATTTCTCCAATAATCCGCACAACCTTGTTTGTGGGCTCAGCAATGCCCTTGGAGAGGAAAAAGCCAAAGGTCAGAGCAATAATAATACCGATGATTACCGTTATCAGAGCCATGGTGGTGCTGCGGTCGGCCGTGGTTAGCCCCCGGTCACGGGTTTTATCCGCCTCTTTTCCCACCAGGGTTAGAAGGGCGTCGGCCTCCTCGCTTAATTTGGTGAAGACGACGCGCTCGCTGCCAAAGGCAATGCCGCGGGCCTGATCCAGAGCGGCTATATTGACCCGTACAGCGGCGATTAATATGCCAAAATGCCTTTCAATTTTAGCAAGAGTAGGTTTTACCTCTTGATCAAAGACCTTCTGGGCAGCGGTAGTCTTGCCCTGGGCTATTAAATTATTGATCTTACGGCCTAAGGCGTGCAAGCGCTCATGGGGGGGAGCCAGGGCGCTTAACCTGCTGTTAAAGGTATTGTCAGAGGAGACATAGGAGGTCATCCACTTACCGAGACCGCATTTGGTCGGGTCAAGCTGGCCGGTGAACTCCCGGCCCTGGCTGATTGCCTCCTCTAATTGTTTGACCCAGTTTATATGATCTAACTGCCGGTGCCAGAGGATTGCCTCTAATGACTCTATATCATCCATCTTGACGGTATGCACCAGCTCGACTAACTGTTTGTGCTCGGCCTTCCAGGAGATGGTGCTGGCTTTTATCTTTTGCCAGATCTTTTTCTCCCCCGGCGTTTTGCTCAGGGAATCGTATAAATTATAGCCCTTGTTGAAGATAGCCCAGCGTTTCTCAAGAATGTTGTACTCGTGTTCCCGAGTCTTGTAATCAATGGAGGAAATAATCATGGTGCGTTCAGCACTCTTGATGCTGTTCATCCCCTCCATGAGGAGGCCCATGGCCTTTATCCCTGGCAGGCTTTTGTTGACAACCTCGTTAAGTCCACTATTAGTAGCCTTAATCCCCTGCCAGCCCACAAAGCCTACAATGGCGCAGATCAGGGCTACGATGGCAAATGATCCGGTTAGTTTGGTGAAGATTTTCATCTCTGGTCTCCTTTTGCTGAAAAATAATTTATCCGGGTCGCCCATGGATAATCATGGTCGGCCGAAGGTCTATATCTCATTTTTTATCTTTCTGCCCCGCTGTCTCCCTCTATCTGTTCTATTTCTTCATCAAAGAGCAGGGTATTGATGTCTAATAAAATTTTTACTTTGTCTCCAACTTTGCCCATGCCGCTGATATAGCGGGAATAGCTCTGGCCGCCGCTTTGCGGGGGCGGTTCAATACGTTCTTCGGGAATATCTATGACCTCCTTTACCTGGTCAACAATCAGACCTACCGCCGTGCCTTTGATGTCGGCGATGATTATACAGGTGCGGTCATCATATTCGCGTTCTTCAATCTCAAAACGGCATCTGATATCCATGATGGGTACCACCTTGCCGCGCAGGTTTATTACCCCCTTGATAAAGGGCGGCATATTGGGCACGACGGTAATTTTCTGGATGCCGATGATTTCGGTAACGCAGGCAATATCAAGGCCGTAATCCTCGGCGGCAAGATGGAAGGTCAGATATTTGTCTTTCTGGGTGTCTTCGTCGTCATCCCACAGCTCATCATCTATTTCATCCGTCATTGTTATCTCCTTTACTTTGGCTGTTCGACAAGGGCCTGGACATCCAAAATCAGGCAGACCTCACCATCACTCAGTATGGTACAGCCCGAAACACCGCTTACCTCACCCTGCCGGCCGATATATTGGGAAAGGCTTTTTATAACGGTTTGCTGTTGGCCGAGGAGTTCATCCACAAAGAGGCAGATATTGCCATCCCTTGATTCGAGGATAATGAGGATACCATCCTCAAACCGGCGGCTGTCGGGGGGTATATTATGAATCTTATGGAGGCGGAGTATGGGCAGGAGGTTGTTGCGTACCCGTACCAGTTCCTGGCCGTCCGGGGTAATGGTGATGGCCGTTTGGTCCGGTTTGAATGACTCCCGGATGGAGAGGATGGGGATTATATAGCGGGAGCCGCCTA
>CAZSOB010000030.1:0-11082 GCA_964608155.1 uncultured Desulfobulbia bacterium | reverse complement strand
CGCAGGTAAGCGAGCTTGCGAGACTCCGGATTGGGTGCAGCTGAATAGTTACAATTATGAGACTTTAGGGACGTCCATAATTTATATGCGTTTTGATTAGTTAATAAAATCATCTTAACGGTAAAGCATAATATCATAGACGTCCCCCATTTAGCATATTGTTACTTTTAGGCATAACGCTTTCAAGTAACAAAATACGCAACATATTGAATTTGTTACTTTTAAAATAAAGGCCGGACTCGCCCGGTTGTTGGGCTGAATAGTTACTTATTTTATTTGTCAATGAGATAAAAGATACCACACAGTAGCAGAACATAGAGAATTGAAAAAAGGGGGGGGAAATTGAGAATTGGGGCTTGAGAATGGGGATATAGTTTCTGTCCCCATCCTGCTTAACTTTTGATATCCAGCAGACTGCCCAGCATTTGATCCTGGGCCTGAATGGTCTTGATATTGGCCTCGAAATAACGGCGGTTCAGCATCAGGGCGGGCAGCTCTTCGGTAAGATCAACGTTGGATTTTTCAACCAGGGTCTCCCCCTTGGGGGTCTGCTCATAGACCTTGGGGCCGGGGGTATTAAGCCGCTGCACATAGGCGCTTACCATCCCGCCGCCCGCCGCCCCCTCGTGAAGAGTTACCCGTGTCTTCTTAAAGCCGTCTGTATTAACGTTAGCCGTGTTATCGGCAATGGAGTTTGTCTTGACGGTTAAGGCCTTGAGAGCGGAAAGGCCTGATGAAATACCGGAAATCATTTTTTAGTCCCCATCATGAAATTTTATATGAAAGTCACCTGCCAATGGCCTAAATTATAAATTTATTGTAAGCACAAAATCGACCCATGGCAACCAACGCTTACCGCAAAAACAAGAGGACAGATTTATTTCCCGGTTTACTATTCGCCCGTAGGGGCACCCATTGTGGGTGCCCTGTTTGCGGTTACAAATCAATTTTTCGGGCATCATCAAGGGCACCCACAAGGGGTGCCCCTACGCTGATTACCCCATGGGAAAGAACAGTATCTTGACTTGGTTATACTATTCTTGTATAGTATTTAATTCTCTGCGATAACCTTTTTCCTCGTCGAGATCTCCCCCCACTGTTTATTCCCCCCTCAGCTTGTTTATTTAAGACAACTGGCAGGAAAATAACTACTCCCGTTCACCTGCACCCGGTGGTTTTCACCGGTGTAGTCTTTCTGCCATTGTTTGATAAATATAGAGGAAGTGAAATATGAAGGATCTACCGAACTATCCAGACTGTGGGAAACAACAAATACGTACAGCCCTGTTATTAGCTGCAGGTATAGGCAGCCGTTTAGCTCCACTAACCGATAAAACGCCCAAATGCCTTGTTCCCGTCAATGAAATATCTATTCTTGAAAGGTTGGTTGATGCCCTGCGTTTATACAACTTTAAGAGACTGGTTATAGTTATCGGCCACCAGGCTCATTCTATTCGTAATTTTCTTAGAACCAGGGCCGGGGACATGGAAATCACCTATATCACGAGCCCGGTATACAAAACGACCAACAATATTTATTCTCTATGGCTGGCAAGGAATGAAATAAATGAACCCTTTCTGCTGATTGAGAGTGATCTTATTTTCGACCCGAAAATGCTTAAGGATATGCTCCAGCCTGATCGAATCGCAGTCTCCAGATTGCACCCATGGATGAATGGCACCACGGTAACCATCAACAGCCACCAAACGGTTAAGGCATTTCAGAAGGACGTCCAGAAACCTGATGACAAACATTACAAGACCGTCAATATTTACAGCCTTTCCACCCAGACCTGGCAACAGGTTCGTAAAAGATTAGACCACCATATTTCAAAAAATATGGTGAATGGCTATTATGAGACAGTCTTTGCGGACATGGTCACAGAGGACTGTCTCTCTCTTGCGCCGGTTTTCTTTGATGCCGACCGCTGGTATGAGATTGATACTATTGCGGATCTGCGTGCAGCGGCTCAAATATGCAGCCTTTATCACCAGCCATCTGCACTTATACCTGATCACGAAATCAATGACCAAGGAGCCTTGAACATCCCCCTGTTATCCAAGCGACCACCGGCCCTTGTTCGAACAAAAAGTGGACCTCATCATTACCTTGACACCAGTGTGCCCTCTTCAATGCCGCCAGCTGCACCCTTAGCCGTTTAATATACTAAAAAATGACCAATCAATACTCTACTGCACAAGAACGCTACGATTTTGTTTCCAGCCAGCATGGCGGCTACTGGCGCCATGATTTCATTGATCATAATTATCTTTACAACCTTTATTTTCCGCCGGAGGATTTTTTTACCCATCTTACCAGGCAAATTCATCAGCTGGTGTTAAACTATCCCATTGCCCAGAAAGATCTGGCAGGCCTGGTGGGCGAATTGATCGCTCAGCCACCGGAACGTCTTGTCATCGGCAATGGGGCGGCAGAGCTTATCAAAATTATCGCCGGCATGGGCCATAAATTGATTGTACCGGTTCCATCATTCAACGAATACGCCAATGCCGCACCTGCCGGCAATGTAGTTGAGTTTGCCCTGGAAGCACCCTCATTCCAGTTGGATGTGGACAAATTCGCAGCCGAAACCATCCGTTGTCAGGCAGGTTTGGCAGTGGTGGTCTCCCCGAATAATCCCACCTCATTGCTTGTCCCGAAGGTTGAACTTATCCGCTTGCTGAAAAAGTTAGCGGGCCACGACTGTATGCTCATCGTTGATGAATCTTTCATTGATTTTGCGGGAGACAGCGACCAGGAGACCCTGACAACGGAACTTGACAAACATCCGAACCTGACTATTTTCAAAAGCATGAGCAAGGCCTATGGTATATGCGGCATTCGAATCGGCTACATGCTTACCGCTAACTCTGATTTTGCGGCAAAAGTTCGACAAGGGCTCCATATTTGGAATATTAATGGCTTTGCGGAAGAATTTCTGCGTCTTGCCCCGCGGTACCGCCAAGAGTTCAGTGATAGCTGTAATAAGGTCAAGGCAGATCGGGATCATTTTTATGAACAACTCCAAATGATCCCGGGAATGACCGTCTACCGGCCTGATGCTAATTATATTTTCTGCCGACTGCCTGACCACGCTGCATCCGGTCCACAAGTAACTATGGCCCTGTTTATCAAACATAACATCTACATTAAACATTGCCAGGGCAAAACAATGCCGGAATCTGACCGTTATCTCCGCATAGCCAGCCGTACCCAGGCGGAAAACAAGAGATTAGTCAAAGCGTTAGGCGATATTATTGACTATGAAGGGAAATAATGGCCAGGCCCAATTCAGCGAACGCATCTGTTTCCATACTCTCTTTTGCGGGAGACCTGCCGAACATCTGTTCTCTGGCCGGACTTCTCTGCACAGTTCTCGCTATTTATTATGCTATACTTGGTCTCTTTCCAGCGGCAATGATCGGACTGATCTGGGCAGTATTCTTTGATTGGACTGATGGCATTATTGCCCGGCATCTGAAAGGGCGAAACGATAAACAGCGGGAGTTCGGGGGGCAGCTTGATTCCCTGATCGACATTGTCAGCTTCAGTATTTGCCCGGCAATTATCCTGTTAAGCTACGGACATTTCAGTCCCTGGTTTCTACCTGGAGCCTTTATTATCATCGCGACCGGGGTGCTCCGCCTCAGCTATTTCAATGTCTTCGGCCTGGTTGAGACGTCGACCTACATGGGACTGGCATTAGACAACAACATTATTATCCTGGTCTTTGCCTTTCTGCTTAATGGATTAATCAGCCAGACTGCTTTTTCTGTTTTTCTCTATATCCTGCTTATGCTGCTGGCCGCTTTTAACGTGGCCTCGATTAAAACCCCCAAATTTGCCGGTCGATGGTATTATGCTCTCATGCTATACACCGTAGTCATAACCGTGATATACGGCTGGCAACTATTGCATATTTAGGCCAGAAGAAAGTTCCGGGCAGCAAGTTCCGGGGACACCATACTTAATTATATAGCGACGATGTGCTTCGCCTATCGCACGACGCAAACCATCTTCTGATTCAGGCGTCGCAACCAAGTGAATATGATTGGGCATAAGGCAAGGCCCAAACCTGTACTCTGCAACGATTGCACCATTTGGCCATCAAATACAAATACTCACGATAATCTGCTTCGAAGAAAAATGTTTCCAACCGGCGATTGCCGCGCTGGGTTATGTGATGACTATTAGGAGCTATAAGCCTTGCTATACGTGCCATGCGGCACAGACTACATGGCAATTCAACATGAGCCAACAATTAAGTATGGTGTCCCCTAAACTACTAAACTATGTAGTGTCCCCGGAACTACACGGAACTACCTCTGGTTCTGGGTGATCCGGCGTATGGCACAAGAGATAACCGGCGCTACCTGAAGAAATACAGGATTCGTTTTGCCGGCAAGCCCTTGGGTCGCCCGAGGAAGGTGACGGCTGAAAACCGTGAGGAACTAAAACGGCTCAAGGCCCAGCGCCGGGAAGATTATCTTCAGCGGATCCCCATTGAGGGGAAGTTCGGCCAGGGGAAGAACGGCTACCGATTGAACTACATTCGCGAAATGCCCCAACAATATCCCCAACCGTTTCCGTATGGTGGACGCCCGCCGCATTTGATCAATCAGGCGGCAAAAAACAATAAAATCAAGCCAAAAAGAATACGGTATATGCCAAAGCCCACAAATTTATTGCGGTTCAAAAAATCTATAAAAATCTTCATCGTGAAATAGGCGCAGATAAAGGCCGTAACGAATCCAACCACCAATATTTCGAGGTTGGCGCCGGAGAAATCCTGATAGTGGGTCACAAAATCAAAACCACTGGCCGCCAGCATCACCGGCAGAGCCAGGAGGAAGGAGAACTCGGCACTGGCCCGCCGATCCAGGCCCACCAGCATGGCACCAATAATGGAAGATCCTGCCCGGCTGGTTCCGGGTATCAGGGCCGCCACCTGGGCAATACCAATCCACAGGGCCTGCTTATAACTTATGGAGTCCACCTCTCGTACCGTGGAGGTTCGCTCCTGGTAAAAATATTCCACAATTAGAAATATAATCCCGCCAACGATGAACATAACCGCCACTATCTGGACAGAAAACAGAGCCTTAATCTGTTTGTGCAGCAAAAGGCCCACAGCCCCGATGGGAATAAAGGCCAGGATAATCTTTTTCCAAAGCTCGATATGGCTCAAGGTAAATTTATCGCGCTGGTTAAAAAACACCGCCAGAATGGCCGCCAGTTGGATAATGACCTCAAAGGCCTTATTGGTCACGGTCTGATTAAGATGCAGCCAGTTGCTGACCACTATCAGATGGCCGGTGGATGAGATGGGTAAAAACTCAGTTACCCCCTCAACAAGTCCTAATACAGCAGATTGTAAAATATTCATAAGGTGGTTAAGAAAGTTAAGGGGGGGCTTAGTCCACCATAAAGGCGGCCAGCTGGTTACGACGGGAGGGGTGTTTAAGCTTTTTCAGGGCCTTGGCCTCAATCTGACGAATACGTTCACGGGTAACAGCAAAAGTCCGTCCCACCTCCTCCAGAGTAAGATCCGCCGCGGAGTCAATACCATAACGCATCCGCAAAATGCTCTCTTCCCTGGGAGATAAGGTGCCTAAAACACGATCCAGATTGTCTTTGAGACTGTTTCTGATGGTTGCCTCATCTGGGGCCTCGGAATTGGTGTCCACAATAAAATCCGACAACTGGGAATCTTCACCCTCGATAATGGGTGAATCAAGGGACATGGGATCCTGAGAGACCTTGATAATATTCTTGATTTTATCCAGATTAATCCCGGTACGCTCGGCCATCTCTTCGGGGCTGGGATCCCTGCCAAATTCCCAGGCAAACTCTTTGGAGTCTTTGCGCAGCCGGTTAAGGGTGTCAATCATGTGAACGGGAATACGGATGGTGCGGCTCTGATCGGCAATGGCCCGGTTAATGGCCTGCCTGATCCACCAAGTGGCATAGGTGCTGAATTTATAACCCCGCCGGTATTCAAATTTTTCCACCGCCTTGATTAAACCAATATTACCTTCCTGAACCAGATCCAGGAGCTGCATCCCGCGGTTGGCGTATTTCTTGGCCACACTAACCACGAGACGCAAATTGGCCTGAATCAACTGGTTCTTGGCCTTTTGGCTGAAACTACGGGCCTGGTGCATGGCGGTAAAGGCCTGCCTGACGGTATCAAAATCCATACTGCTGCTGTTCTCCAAATCGAGGAGGAAACTCTCGGCGTGGCTCGAGGTGCCGTCAGTAATAGCCTGCCGGGCCATTTCCATCTGCTCATCCAGGGTCTGCAGTGTCTTCGCCATCTTCTCAAGATGGATATTATTAAAGACGAACTCACTAAAAAGGGCGGCAATAGCGTGACAGCTCCTCTCCACCCGCACCATGAGCCGCACGGCCTGTTCCTGATCGTCCTCTATGTTTTGCAGATCCTCACGCAGAGCGCATCTCTCATTGTCAATCCGCACCGCCTCGGAGAGTTTCCAGAAAAACTCCTCCTTTACCCCTATATTGTCATCTTCCGCCTCTTTATCAAGGCCGCGAATCAGGGAACAGATATTCATACTGCCGGAACGCAGCTTATCGCCAATGTCGAGGAGCCAGTCAACGGCGTTGGGCAGGGAGAGCAGAATATTCTGGACATGGCGGTCACCAAGCTCTATCTGCTCGGCCAGCTTAACCTCCTTCTTGTGGGAGAGCAGCCTCACCGTCCCCATCTCCTTAAGATAGGCCTTGACCGGATCAACATTTATGCCGTCGGTATCGAAACTCAGAAGCTCTACTTCTTCACAGTCATCCGCCGTCATATCGGGAAGCAAAAAATCATCGTCGCCTGGCACAAACGGCTCAACATTACCCGTCTCGGAATCTCGATGGGTATCCTTGGCAGTATATGAACTTGAGGGGCTGGAAAATTGCGCGGGGGACTTTTCTTTTTTTACCATTGGCGGATTAATTTAGATGGAGGTCTACGCTCACGGTTTCCAGTTAGATGCCAACTTTGTCGTCTAAGTCGTTTTCTCCGTGGAACCTGGGCGGCGAGCAAGACTTAAATTTAAGACGAAAGTCGAAATTGTAAGAATCACGATTTGGAAAATATTAAATTTTACGACAAATTACCACTAAATAATTATTTTTGTTGATTTTTTTTCCGCATTTCATCCTTGGCAGCTAACAATTTCATCAGGCACTCATTATCGTTATTTTTTATGGCCTCGTTAATCCGCTCTGTCAGCCCATACATCTCAAGGCGTAATTTATTTTCCGCCAGCCAGTTAATCTTCTCCTCCGCCTCTATCCGCAGCTCTTCATCTCCCAACACAGGGGCATTAATCAATTTATTGGAAATAAAGGGCCGGGCCGAACTTTCGACAAAATCCAATAAACGTTCTGGTTCAGCTGCGGCTTCCGATTCGGCGAGACCGGCCATAGCCTCAATGATCTGACGACCACCGGGACTGGAGACAGTATCCTTAAGACCGGCGGTTAAAAACGACTCTAAATAATTCGGATAAATAATCAAAAAGCTCAAGAGCTGTTCCTCCACCCTGGAAAGCTTAAAAGGGGCAGACAAAGGCTCCCCGGCCGGGGAATTTTTAAGCGGAGGGGGAGATGATGGCCGCAGAGCGGCAAAACGCCCCGCCAACTGCTCAGGCTGCAGACCCAGTTTCCGGCTGAAATGTGAGACAAAGAGAGTACGCTGCAGGGTGTCATCAGCAATGGCCCGGATAATTGGCTGCAATTCCTCAATAATCCGGCCCTTGCCCTCCAGACTTAAACCATAACGTTTTTCCAGATCATTAAAGATAAATTCCGGCAGAGATACCGCCTTACCCAACTCCTTCTCCAGGGCTGGGGCCCCAAATTTCCGGACAAAACTATCCGGATCATGCTCCGGCGGCAGCACCACCACCCTGGCCGTTAAGCGCTGGGAGAGAAATATGGGCACGGCACGGCCGGCAGCCTTAATACCCGCTGCGTCACCGTCAAAGAGAATGATTACCTCCTCGGCATAACCCTTTAAGGCCCGGACATGAACTGCGGTCAGAGCCGTACCCATGGGGGCCGCGGCGTAACGTATACCGTGCGAGGCCAGGGCCAGAATATCAAAATTCCCCTCCACCAGCAGACAGCGCCTGGCGGCCCGAATGGCCTTTTTATTCTGAAACAGCCCCAGCAGGACATTACTCTTATTAAAGATCAGACTGTCTTTACTGTTCAGATATTTGGGCTCTCCAGCACCAAGAATCCGGCCGCTGAAGGCCAGATGCCTGCCGTTATGATTAAATATCGGCGAGAGCAGACGATCACGGAAGCGATCATAGATCCGGCCCTTTTCATTGGCGGCCAGCAGGCCGGCCTCAAGGAGATCAGCCTCGGAGAGGCCGGGCAGAGCCCGGTGGATAAATGACCAGCCCGGCGGGGCGTACCCCAGTTCAAACTCCCGGATAATATTATCCCCGATTCCACGGCCGGCAAGATATTCCCTCGCTTTGACCGCCCTGGGATCATTCAGCAGGAGCTGATGATAAACCGCCGCCGCCTGCTGATTTATGTCGTAAAGCAGGTTTTTGCGTTTGGCCTTTTCTAATTCCCGGGGCGAAAGATCACGCTCCGGCAGAGATATATGATAACGAGAAGCAAGATACTTCAGGGCCTCGACAAAATTCAAGTTCTGGCTCAGCATGACGAACTTCAGGGTATCCCCCCCCTCACCACAGCCAAAGCAATGAAAGAAATTACGATTCGGATTCACATTAAAGGACGGGGTCTTTTCAGAATGAAATGGACAAAGGCCCTTGTAATTCGTACCGTTTTTCTTTAGATTAACCGTCTCGCCGATAATTTCCACAATATCAGCGGCGTTTTTTACCGTCTGAATGATCTCTTCATCGTATTGCATAATTGGGACAGAGTGGTTAAAAGAGTTAGATTTTATGTAACTATTCAGGGACAAACGAAAAGCTGCCCTAAACGTGAGCTATAACTGTTCAGGAAAGCGCAGACTCCGGATTGCTGAATAGTTACGATTTTGTCAAGAAAAGAGAGGTTAGGGTGCAGCACGTGGTAAATTTTTCATCATCCGTCCAGGCAGGGGCAGCCCTGCTCGGTGGCTTAATGGTTCTTATTCTGGGCGGCGAGATGCTGATCTCCGGGGCGATAAAAATAGCCGCCCGGCTGCGGATGAGTTCCTTTCTCATCGGCCTCACCGTGGTGGCCTTCGGCACCTCGCTGCCGGAGCTTTTCGTTAGCCTCAGAGCGGCTTTGCGGGGCCATCCCGACATCATGCTTGGTAATATTGTCGGCTCTAATATTGCCAATATCGGCCTGGTACTGGCCATTGCCGCTCTGCTCTACCCCTTGACTGTGCGTTTTAAAGACCTGGCGAGAGAACTTTATCTACTCATCACCGTCAGCTTTATCCTGCTCATCGCCGCCTGGTATGGTTACTTCCCCCGCCCGCTCGGAATTTTATTTATTATACTCCTCATTGCCTATACCATTCGGGCCTGCCGGGTTGAACGTGCTAAACATAAAAGCCAGGAACCTGAAACCAGGAACCCGGCGGCAGACGCCGGATTTATGCGGATAACCCTGCTCTGCGGCGGCGGTCTGCTCTGTATGTGGTTCGGCTCCGATTATTTTATCAAGGGAGCCGTTGACCTGGCCCGCCTCTTTGGGCTTCCGGAGATGGTCATCGGCCTCACCATGGCCGCCGTTGGCACCTCACTGCCGGAGCTGGCCTCCTCCATCTCCGCTATCCGCCGCCGGGAGGGCGATATAGTCGTAGGGAATATACTGGGCAGCAACCTTTTTAACCTGCTGATGGTTATGGGCTGTACCGGGATTATCGTCCCCTTTAAGCTCCCCGCTTCGGCCCTCCAGCGTGATATACCCGTTATGACCGCCTTTGTCCTGCTTATCCTGCCGGCCTCACTCTGGCGGCAACAAAAACTGGGCCGGGCCTATGGCGCCCTGCTGCTGATTTTATATATGGGCTATATGTTTCTTATTGCCTGATCGACGAGGGCGTATTGCAATACGCCCCTGCGAGCGCCGTACTCTTTGCCTGATGGCAGGCTGGTTCCTACGATAGCGGGCCTGTCTGTTGTTCCCGGCTGGCGGTCTCCCGGAAAAATTCATAGGCCTCCTCAGGCGGCATATCCTCGTGAACGACCTTGCCCACCGCCTTCAGCATGGCCACCGGGGTGGCGGACTGAAAAATATTGCGGCCCATATCCACGCCGGACGCCCCCTCCTGAATGGCGTTATAAGCCATGGTGAGGGCATCAAGCTCCGGAATCTTTTTGCCGCCCGCCATCACTATGGGTACCGGGCAGCTCGCCGTTACCGTGTCAAATCCTTTGGGAATGTAGTAGGTTTTTACGTAGGCAGCCCCCAGCTCGGCGCACATGCGGCAGGCCAGGCGGAAATAGCGGGCGTCACGATTCATGTCTTTGCCCACCGCCGTTACCGCCAGTACCGGCATCCCGTAGCGCATGCCCATATCTACCAGACGGGTCATATTATTGACTGAACGGGTCTCATATTCACCGCCGATGAAGACCTGTACCGCCAGAGCCGAGGCGTTGAGGCGCAGGGCATCCTCCATGTCCATGGCGAGATGCTCGTTGGACAACTCCTTTAAAATACTGGGGCCGCCGCTGGCCCGCAGCACAACGCCCTTATTATATGAGGGCGGCAGCGTGGAACGTAATATGCCCCTGGTCAGCATCAGGGTATCGGCGTAGGGAGCGATGGGAACAATGTTTAAGTCAATACGCTCCAGGCCGGTGGTGGGCCCCTGAAAATAGCCATGATCCACGGCCAGCATTACTGTCCGGCCGCTCCTGGGGTTAAAAATCCTGGCCAGCCGGTTCTTCATTCCCCAATCCAGTGAATTACAGCCCTTGAGGAAAAATCCCTCTTTCGACATGGGAACATCCTGATGAAATTGTTTCCCTTCCTTATCCGGTTCCGGCATAATCTTCTCCCTTGTATTTTATAATTTAGTTCAGTGATGTCCGGTTAAGAACTTGCATTGATAAAACTTACGGCACTGAGGGGAC
>CAZSOB010000029.1:0-11264 GCA_964608155.1 uncultured Desulfobulbia bacterium | reverse complement strand
GATGGGGGTTCCGGTTATTACCATGCGTGGCGACCGCCATGCCGCCCGGGTGGGGGCAAGTATTCTGGGCCGGGTTGCCGGGCCGGAATTTTGTGTCGCTGACCGTGAAGAATACATCTCCCTGTCTTTTAATCTGGCCCAAGACAAAAAACGTCTGCAAAAACTGCGAAAGGAACTTCGTCCCCAGCTTTTAAGCTCCGCTCTCTGCCAGTCCGCTTCTTTTTGCCGCCAATTTGAGAATATCTGCCGCCAGGTTTGGCAGCAATGGTGCGCCAAAACCTCTTAGCCCGCCTCAATATGGGGCTTTTCGCCCAAGGTGGGGGAAAATAACTCCGGGGAATAGTACTTTTGGCCTTATAATGGGGGGCGCATTCTGCATCCCAGAGAATGGCAGCGTTTGTGATACAATGTAACACATTGTTTTTGTGATGGAAAAACGCTTTTAAGTATTAAAAAAATTGTAAAAAAGTTTATTTGGCATGCCAGGTGCATTAAAAAAGGTTGCAAGGCGATTAGCTTTGATTTATTTAAACATGACTATCAATCATTTTTACAAGGAGAAAAAAATGAAAAAAACATTATTTATCGGATTGGCCCTGGGGCTTGGTGTTTTTGCGCTGTCGCTGTCGAGTGGTAGTGGTACTGCTATGGCTAATACTACTGGCGGTCAGGGTATTGTTGGTTCGTCCCATGATCTGAGCGCCGCTGGCTATGGTGATGCTCAGAGCCGGATTTGCGTGTTCTGTCATCATCCCCATAATGCTCATAAAATAACTACAAACCTTACTTACAGCCCGTTGTGGAACCATGATGTAACGACTAACGCCGGTAGCTTCACCACATATAATAACGGTAATGGCCCGACCTCTGGCCGTAACGCCCTGAATGCTACCATTGGTCAGCCCGGCGGTGTTTCTCTGCTTTGCCTGTCCTGTCATGACGGTTCTGTGGCTCTGAACGCTTATTCTAATACACAACTGTCCGGCGGCAGTCCAGCAGGTGCGGGTGATCAGTTTATTAACAGTGGTTCGTTACACCCTAGTACCAATGCCTTTACCATCGGCGCCAGCGGTGATTTAAGCAATCATCATCCCATCGGTTTCAATTATTATGATGCAATGAACGCTGATCCTGAAATTGCTAACGTAACAAAGCAGATGACCTCCAGTACCAAAATTAAAGATCTGCTCTATGGCGGCACCCAGTTTGAGTGTGTATCATGCCATGACGTTCATAACACCCAGAATGCCTCTGGTGCTGAGCGCTTCCTGTGGAAATCCAATGATAATTCCAACTTCTGCCTGACCTGCCATGAGAAAGGCGGAACTCACACCAACCCTAACTGGTCAGTAGCTACTGCTACCGCGCCCTGATTAAGTTTGGCAAGTTAGATTTGCATCAAGGCAGCCAGGGGCGGCTGGGCTCGGAAAGAGTCCTGCCGCCCCTGGCTTATTTTTGTCCTTTGTCTATCGAATCAATTAACGCAATACGCCATCTTTATATTCAACAAGATGCTCCTGACCATTGGTAAAGATATAAACCCCGCGGCCGTCTCTCTTGCCATTTTTATAGGTTCCCACATATTTAATACCGCTGGGGAAAATATATGTGCCTAAGCCATGGCGTTTTCCATCCTTATAACCGCCGCTGTAGACAGAGCCGTCGGCAGCGGTGAAAATTCCCCTGCCGTCCTTACGGCAATTATGGAAACCGCCATGATAGCGGCCGCCATCGGACAAGACTAATGTCCCTGTCCCGTTCACACAGTTGCCACTCAGGCATTTGCCGCGAATACCGTTGGGAAAGGTTAAAACCCCGTTTTTAAGATAGACTCCATCCTTGTATATGCCGCGGAAGCGGCTGCCAACGGGGAAGATCGCGATTATTGCGCCATTAAAGAGGCCGTCCTTAAAGGTGCCCCTATAGCTTGTCCCGTCTGCCTGCATAATGGTTCCCCGGCCGGACAACTTGTTGTTGAAAAACATACCGCGTAACTCATCGCCATTCACTTTCTTTAAAACACCGGGGCCGTTTAAGCGGCCGTGCCGGAATTTACCATTCAGCCGGCGGCCATCGTCCATGGTTAGCACCCCAATCCTGCCGTCAAGACAATCGGAGTTGATTTCACATTTACCGCCGCCTTCACCTTTGATCAGCACCCGGCCGCCGCCGTTGTAATGATTATCGACAAAACGGCCTTGAAAACGGCTGCCATCGGCCAGGGTCAAGACCCCCGCGCCATTGAAACGACCGTTAATAAACGCACCGCTATAGCGGCCGCCACTATTGAGGACAAACTCACCGTTGCCATTTTGGCAGTCAGCCTTGACACAATGACCAGCCATATCGGTTACGGGCGGCAATTCAGGCCTGATTCGCACACTATGACCATCACGCCCCAAGCAGCCATAAAACGTTAGGGGCAGAGCCAGGGTGATTATCATGGTGGGTATTTGTAGAGCTTTTGCAGAGAACATAGTCTTAATGATTAATGATTGACAAAAAATAAGCAACGCATAAAATAGGGGGGGACAAAGGTAAGTCGTTTAGCTCATGGTCAGCGAAATCGGATACCTGATTAATTGTTTCACCAAGGCAGGGATATAGATTTTTTACGGCAGGGGCAAAAACATTTTGGTTCCGGTGGTAAAATCAAGAGGGAATAAATCACATCCCCCTATGGTGTTCGGCTATAGCCGAACGAATCTGTTGTGCGCCGTTGAGGCACATCAGCACGGTTCCAACATGGTGGTTTTAGTAAATTTGTGCATACATCTGAACAGTTACACTCTGGTGGTTATTGCTATTTTTAGACATCACTCTGAATAGTTACATAACTTTAATAACTATTTAGGTAAGACCCAAAAACTACCCAGAACTATGAATCATAACTGCTTAGATGTGCCCGATAATGCCCTCCAGCTATACATCGATCGGTATGCTGGAGGGCATTATCGGCCGCAGATTGGGTGCAGCTAAACAGTTATTAACTTTAAAACAATTTATGCCTCCTGACAATTTATTATTTAGCCGTAACCCGCGGCAGTTACTGCTTGGTCTCATATTTATTATTGTTGTCTTTCCCCATTATGCCTGGGGTGGGGGTAAAATTACCCAGGGCCTCACCCTTGCCGACTGTCCCAAATGCCATCCCGCCATCGCAGCCGCTAACAAACGCAATGGCCGGGCCCATCGTGACAAGGTTACCTGCCTGAACTGTCACGTGGGGCATCCACCGGCTAAGTGGGGGATAATTCCTCATTGCAGTCGTTGTCATAAAAAGGGGGCGCAGGAGCATTTTGGACTCAAAAATTGCCTAAGATGTCACAGAAATCCCCATACCCCCCTGCGGATTACCCTGCCTGAGCATGCCACAAAACCATGTCTTACCTGTCACAAGACACAGATTAAACAGTTAAAAAAATACCCCAGTATGCATTCTACCTTTTATTGTACCTCCTGCCATCCCCGGCATGGCTATAAACCCACCTGCTTCGCCTGTCATGCCGGTCATCTGCCCTATATGACCATGGCTGACTGCCGTGGCTGTCATAAGGCTCATATGCCGCTTCATGTTACCTATGGTGACAAAGTTCCCTCGGAGTATTGCGGGGCCTGCCACAAGAAAGAATACCGGCTTCTTGCCGCGAGTCACGCCAAACATCGCCGTCTAACCTGCGTCACATGCCACAGCCGTGTGCATAAGACCATACCGAAATGCACCAAATGCCATAATCCTCCACCTCATGATCCGGGGCTTTTGAAGCACTTTAAGTCCTGTCTCACCTGTCATGTCAACCCTCATGATTTGCAGTTGAACCAAATAGATATTGATATTCAGCGGGAAAAGGCTGATGGCCAAAAAAATAAAACGCGCCCGTAAATCGTTGTTTAAACCTCGGCCGCGCCCCCTTGACCTTCTGTCTCAGGCCCTGGCCCTGCACCAGACTGGAGATCTAAATTCAGCCGCCAATTTTTATAAGCAGGTTTTAAAACAGGAACCAAAGAACGGTGACGCCTTAAATCTGGCCGGGGCCTTGGTCCTTCAGCAGGGAAATCCAGACCGGGCGCTGAAATATTTGCGGCAGGCGGTAAAATTGTATCCTGAACGTCATGACTATCAGGTGAATATGGCCGCGGCTCTTCGCGGTCTGGGGGAACTATCATCCGCCTCTCTTGTCCTGGAAAATGTAAGGCGTCAGGTGCCCCAGCATCAGGAGGCCCTCCATAACCTTGCGGCCATTCTTGCTGATCAGGGCGACTATCAAAAGTCTGTCGATTGTTACCGCAGTCTGCTTGCCCTGCGTCCACGAAATGTTGAGGCCTTAAGCGGGCTTATTGACGTTCTGCGCCGTAATAATAAATTGGCCGAGGCCCTTGATTTATGTGAGCGTCTGCTTGCTTTATCCCCTGATTCGACCTCTGCCCATGTGCTTAAGGCTGATATCCATATTGCCATGGGGCATCATGACGAGGCACTGGCTGTTTTCAAGGAGGCCTTAGAGCAAGACCCTGATAATGGTATTCTGTATAATAATATGGCTAATATTCTGCTCAATATGGGTCGTCTGCATGAGGCCTTGAGCTTATACGAACAGGCCGTGCTCAAGGCGCCGGAAATTAATGAAGCCTGGGTGAATCTGGCCTGGACATATCGTGAGCATGGCCAGCTTGCAGATTCCTGGCGCTGCTTCAAACACCTGCTGGCCGCCAAAAAATTATCAGCGGCTGATTTTAGTGATTTGCTGTTTTCCCTTAATTATGATCCGGGTATTCCGCCGCTGAAAAAATTTGAGCTGGCCCTTGGCTGGTGGAATAATTGCGCTCTGCCACTGCTGTCCCGGCCGCCGGCCCCCGCTTCGCCGGCCGCTGGCAGCCCTCTGCGTCTTGGCTTTATGTCTCCTGATTTTCGTAAACACCCGGTGGGCCAGTTTATTCTGCCTCTCCTGAAAAGTTTGAGCCCCGATAAAATAGAGACTTTCTGCTATTCCAGCCTCAATAAACCGGCAGACGAGCAGACGGCAAAGCTGCGCGAAGCTGCCCGGCATTGGCGTGATATTTATGCTCTTCCCGATGAGCAGGCCGCGGCTCTTATTCGCAGGGACCGTCTTCATCTTTTAATAGAATTGGCTGGTCATACTAATGGTAACCGGTTGCTGGTTATGGCCCGGCGGCCGGCCCCTGTGCAGGCCTCATGGCTGGGATATGTGGCTACCAGCGGGCTGCCGGTGATTGATTATAGGCTTACTGATGCCGTCTGCGACCCGCCGGAGGCGGATAAATTTTATAGTGAATGCCTTTACCGGCTGCCCCATAGCTTTTTCTGCTATACCCCGCCTGCCGAGGCCCCGCCCCTGGCCCCGCCGCCGATTATGAAGAATGAGGGCCCAACCTTTGCCTCCTTTAATAATCTCCCCAAAATTACCCCGGCAGTGGTGGCCCTCTGGGCTCAAATCCTGAACCGGCTGCCGGAAGCACGTTTATTAATGGTGAGTCGCCAATTTGTGGATCTAACCGTTATCAAACGTTATCAAGAGTTGTTTCTGGCGCATAATGTTGCCGGTGAACGCCTGGTATTTCAGGCAGGACTGCCTTTCAAGGAATATCTTGCCTTTTTCAATCAGGTTGATATAGCCTTAGATCCCTTCCCCCACAACGGTCATACCATTACCTGTGATACTCTATGGATGGGAGTGCCAGTCATCACTCTAATCGGTGAAAGCTGTGCTGGACGCATGGGATGCAGTATTATGCGTAATATTGGCCTGGGTCATATGGCCGCTGTCAATGAGGATGAGTACGTGGAAAAAGCAGTGAGCCTTGGCCGGGACAAAGACGGCCTTGCCGGTTTACGGGCTGGCATGCGCCAACGTTTGCTTTCTTCCGATATTTGCAACGTCGAACAATTCGGGCGTGATTTTACAGAAGCCGTCTATAATATGGTTCATTATTCTGAGGCCCTGTGTTGTTGGTAAATTAATATCGCGGCAACCCGCTCAAAAAAGTTGGTAACTATTCAGCACAATGCCCGAAATTAGCAATAACCACTGAATGTAACTGTTCAGAAGTGCCTCAGGTTTGGAGTCTGCGCTTTCCTGTTCATTTTTGACTTTGAAGCATAAGAGGAGAAGGCAAAAATGGGCAAAGATGAGGTGCTGCTGAACAGTTACAACTCATAGTTTGGGGCAGCTTTTCGCTTGTACCTGAATAGTTACCTATTAAGCTAATAATTTGTTTAGTCGGAAAAAATTAATTAATTAATTTGGCCAACTATTTTATTGTGTTATAATCACAAAATTTATGTGTTGTTAAACTATGAAATATCGCTGTTGTTTATGTATTTTAGAAATCAGATATGTTTGAAGGTCTACCGCTTAAATACCGCCCCCTGTGAGAATGATTAATCGTTTCATAACCATATTCATATTCTTTCTTATGTTGCCTGGTCTTGTTCCCTGTCAGCAGGCCCGGGCTGGAGAAGAACTGTTTTATACCATCCAGGCCGCTTCCTTTAAAGGCCCCAAAGATGCCACCCGGCTTTATAAATGGCTTAAGGCAAAATTGCCCCCCGCCAACCGTCAGTATCTGCGGCTGGAACAGATTGATGCCTTTTTTGCCATCAGGGCCGGGAAGAGCCGGGACGCTAAATCTCTAAAAACTACCCTGGCTCTGATAAAAAAAATGATTCCCGGCAGCCATATTATGAGGGCCTATTATCGGGAAGCAAGGATTATCACCGAGGTCAAGAGTAAAGAGCTCGCGTCTGAGGGCAAAGTGACTCATAAAAACCAGCAGGCCGGCCCCATGGTAATTCAGGCCGCCAAGCTCTCTCCGCCTCTGCCGCCGCCAAACAGCAAGAAATTTATCACTGACATGGTGGCTAAATATCTGCCTTCAACCGAGACAATCAGCGCCATTCGCCGACAAGCGGCAAGGAAGTTTAATGCCCGGATAACACCTTCGCCAGGCTGTCTGGCCGCCAATTGTCATGCCGGGATAATCAAGGTCAAAAGGCCGCATCTCCCCGTCCAGGAGGCCAGGTGTTCTGCCTGCCATGAGGCGAAAAAAAATATTCATCATCCCAGCGGCGGCAAGAACGACTTTCTGCCGTCAGGCTCAATTAAAAAGATGTGCGCCAGATGCCATCCTGATTCAAGCACGGGTAAAATAATCCATGCCCCTTTCAAGAAGGGGAAATGCCTGATCTGTCACCTGCCGCATGGCAGCGATAACAAATTTCTGCTGCCCACTTCGGACGATGACCAGAAAAAACTTTGCCTGTCGTGCCATAAAGAGGATAAAATAACCGGCTTTAAAAATATGCACGGCCCTGTTGATCTGGGGGCCTGTACTTTCTGCCATTCTCCGCACTCCTCCAACCAGCCGAAGCTTTTACGGAGGCCGAGCAAAGAGCTGTGCCTTGACTGCCATCAGAATATTAAAAAAGACCTGGCTGTCATGCCGGACATCCATGCCCCGGTCAAAGAGCAAAATTGTCTGACCTGCCATATGCCGCACGGTTCAGCGTCACCCAACTTACTGTCAAAAAAGGGCGAGAAGCTCTGCTTTACCTGCCATGAAGATATCCAGGACAAAATGAAACATGCCCGCACTAAGCATGGCGCTTTATATCTGGGTAAACAATGTGCTACCTGTCATAATCCGCATTTTTCTAAATTTAAAAATTTATTAATCAAACAAGAAGAGGCTCTTTGTCTGAGTTGTCATAGGAGCGGGGCTGATATTCCCGGATTTCGGCCCCCGGATATTGCCAGCCAGTTAAAGGGGCAGGCGTACCTGCACGGCCCTATAAGAAAAGGCAAATGCGCGGGCTGTCATGATCCGCACGGTTCTGATAATAAAAAGTTGCTCACCGCCCCAATGGTAACCAGCTTCTATGCCCCTTATAACCTCAAAGAATACAGCCTCTGCTTCGAATGTCATGACAGTAAATTGCTGACGGAAAAAGAGACCACCACTACCACAAGGTTTCGGAACGGCAGCCGCAATCTGCACTTCGTCCATGTTGCCAAGGAGTTTAAGGGCAGAACGTGCAAGACCTGCCACCAGACCCACGCTAGTGATGGGCCCATGCTGATAAGCAGCACGAGAGGCGCCAAATTTGGTAGCTGGCATATATCAATTGCTTACACCATTACCAAGAGCGGTGGTTCATGTACCCCGAGCTGCCACCGCAAAATGACTTATGATCGTGACAAAGCGCATGATAATAGTGCCAAAGCGGTAAAATACGGCAAGTACTATGTTGATTACAAGAGCAACAAATAAAGACGGCTCTAAGCCCGCCGACTTAATTTCAATCGGAACGGGTGGATTCTGCCGCCGGTGGATACCGGGACGCATGGGGGCCTTATTAACCGGCCTGTTTTGCCTGATTACCCTGAGCGGTTGTTTTCATTTGGATCCCTTAGTAAAACACAAGATACTGACCACTGTCTTTGACGGAGTACCGGATTTGCCAAGTCTTGATGAATTATGCCGAGATAATCTGGATAGTTTATTTAATAAATATTATGAGCAAAAAATAGCGGAAGCTGCAGCTGGCAACTGGGAAGACAAGAAAATTAAAAAGAAGGCAACTCGATCTACCCATCGGCCCTGGAGGGAAAAAAATTGCCTGGCCTGTCATGATTTTAAAGCTGACAACAAGCTGCGTCTGCCCAAAAATAAAATCTGCTATCTCTGCCATAAGAATTTTATTCAGGGTAAATACGTCCATGGCCCGGTGGCGGTAGGGGCCTGTCTGGCCTGTCATAATCCTCATTCAACCGGCCATCTATTTCTTTTGCGCCGGAGCCTAAAAACTATATGTTATAAATGCCATGTGGAGAAGAGACAGGCCTTTCAGATGCATAAAAAAGTAATCAGTCGAGGTATGTACTGCGTGGACTGTCATGACCCCCATAGCGGCAAGAGACATTATTTCTTGAAATAGTATCGCATCCCCCAAGCTCTTAACCGGACATTACTGATATTTATTCTCTAACAATTCATGAATGGGTGTTATTGTTTAAGTTTAACATCGAACACCGGATGAAAAATGAACAATGAACATTCCGCCTGTTGGGGGCAAAACAAAATCTCAATTCTGACCTTATTTATTCTATTATGTGTAATCCCCGCGGTTTCTGCCCAGCCCCTATTACTGCATTCTGCCGCTAAGGCAGCGAGTTGCCAAACCGCTAAGTGTCATGCGGGCCTGACTACCCATCCCTCGGCTTCTAAATGCCTTGCATGTCACGCCCTGAAAATCAGTGGTCACCGAGACAAAAAACAAAAAAATAGCCTGAAAATGTATAATTGCCTTAAATGCCACAAAACGACCGTTGATTACGATTATCTTCACGCCCCGGTTGCTGCCGGTGACTGTCTAACCTGCCATAATCCCCACGCCTCGAGAGCCAGCATGTATATTGACAGGCGGGGGGGTAAAATTATTTGTTATAAGTGTCACTCTTCGGTTGTCAGGAAGACAGACACCATGCTGCACGGCCCGGTTAAGAATGGCAAATGCCAATTATGCCATACCCCGCACGGCTCCTTTTTCCCCAATCTTTTAAAGGACAAATATTCCACCGATTTTTTTAATGACTATAAACCAGATACCTATAAATTTTGTTTTCGCTGCCATAAAATAGACTTGCTTCTTTATCCCACTACTTCATATAATACTAACTTCAGGGATGGTAAAAAGAACCTTCATTATCTGCACATCCATCGGCCCAAGGGCATAGCCTGCAAATTATGTCATCGGGTTCATGCCAGCCGCCAGCCTGAATTAATGGCTGATAAGGTTCAATTTGGGGGGTGGCAAATGCCGATCAATTTTACCATTACCAAGAATGGCGGCCGCTGTCTGCCTGGGTGTCACGCGGCCAGGAGCTATGATAGAACTATAAAGTATAAGCGATAGGGGTAAAGGATATGGACATTGGTCATGAAAAGCGACATAACGCCCGTACACCCTGCAATGAGGAAATATCCTTTACCCTGCCCGTTGATAACGGAGAAATTGCCATCGGCCAAGCCAGAATTTTAGATATAAGCGCGACGGGCATGGGGATTATCAGCAATTTACAGCTAAATAAGGATCAGGCCATATATTTCACTCCCAATCAGCCGGGCTGGGAACTGCCTCCAAAGGGGGTAGTTATCTGGAGTTATAAAGAGGTAAAGGGCTGCCGGGCGGGGCTGGAATTTATTCTTAGTGAGGCAAAATGATGCGCCTCTCTAATAAGAAGCGTTCTCTGCCCCGCCGTGAAATTTCTGCCCAGGAGCAAGGGCCGCTCCTTAAGATACGAATCGAAGATACAATGGGAGCTTATCACCGGGAGATAAATGTCATTGATATAAATGACAGCGGCATGGGAGTCATTAGTCTCCAACCATTGAAGGTTGGGCAACAGATTACATTTGACAATGAGCAGAGTGGCTGGGATTTGCCGAATAAGGGGGTGGTAATGTGGGTTTTCAGGGCCAGCTATGGTTTCCGAGTCGGCATAAAATTTTTATAGAGGCGGCTGGCAACGGGTTCGCCCGGTTGTTTGGCTGAATAGTTACTTCAGCGTCAAAAAATAATCAGCGATAAAAGGAGATAAATGTGAATCATGAACATCAAATTATTGCCAAATCATATCGCAACGGTCTGCTTATAAAATGTGGGCTTCTTTTTAGCATTGGCCTGATTTTAACCGCTGTCATTCTCTATCTTTCCGCTCAACAGCCCCTGGGGCCTTCATATCAAGAAACTTTTGCCCGCCTGGCCCAGCTAAAGCATGAGATGCTGATAAAATCAATTACCATCTACTCCATTCTCAGTCTGCTGGTTATAAGTGGTATAATATTTACAACTGTTATTTATTCTCATCGGGTGGTGGGGCCCTTAGTTGGCTTATCACGGATAACCAGGGCGATTGCGGCTGGAGATTTGACTATGGCCGCCCACCTGCGTGAGAAAGATGCCATAGTTACGGTGGCTGATGCCATTAACGAGTTGCGCGACTCATGCCGGGCGAGGATATTATCGATCAGCCGGGAAACCGATGAGATAGAGAAATTATTGCAATCCAAACCCGGTGATCTCAGCACTGCATTAACTAAAAAGGCCCTGATGATACAGGAGCTTTCCAGCAAAACAGAGCGGGGATGAGGGGGCTGCCCTTAAGGGATATTAGTCTTTTAATGGAGGGATAATGTCTTTAATCTTCCGGGTCGTAATAATCTACGGAGTTCTCTTGATTGCC
>CAZSOB010000028.1:0-11677 GCA_964608155.1 uncultured Desulfobulbia bacterium | reverse complement strand
AAGCGCAGACTCCGGATGTGCCCAAGATGTGGTTGGTAATGCCGTTCAGCAGATAGCGAACGAAGTGAGACTTCCGATAGCGAACGAAGTGAGACTTCGAGACATCCGTATGCTGGACGGCATTATCGGCCGCAGGTAAGCGAGCTTGCGAGACTCCGGATTGGGTGCAGCTGAATAGTTACGTTTTTTTATTAGTCCCGGTTAAGGATAATTTAAGGCACCAAGTAAGGCACCAAGTGGACTGATTTTATTTTTCTTGGCCTTCGACTAAGGGGACAGAATGATTTTCACCAAAAAGCGCGAAAAAAATTCAGTCCCCTTAGTTTAGAGGAAAAATTTAATCTGTCTCCCGGTATAGAACCACCAACCAGGCTTCATGCAAAACTCTAACTTGGCACCACTGATTTAGCAGCTGAACCTTATGCTCTACTATCGGATAACCCAAGAGCATTGCCAGGTTAAAGGCAATTTAAAACCCTGCCGCACCGGCAGCCTGTCAGGCCCGCCGCCTTTTATTCCGAGCCCCATAGACATAGGCCAGGATCTCAGCCACAGGCTGAAAGAGATTATCCGGGATTGGTTCGTTAATCCTGGCCGTTTTATAAAGGGCCTGGGCCAGGGGTTTATCCTCCAGGACGGGCACTTTATGCTCGGCCGCCACCTCCCTGATCCGATGGGCAATGGCCCCCGCCCCCATGGCCACCACAAGGGGCGCGGCCATCTGGGCGGCATCATAACGCAGAGCCACGGCCAGGCGGGTAGGGTTGGTGATAATGACATCGGCCGTGGGCACCTCATCCATCATCCGCCTTCTTGCCATCTCCATCTGCAGGGAACGAATACGCCCCTTGACCTGCGGGTCGCCCTCAGTGGTTTTGGCCTCCTCCTTGACCTCCTGCTTGGTCATCTTCATTTTTTTCAGAAACTGCCAGCGCTGAAAGGCGTAATCCGCCGCCGCCAGCAGAGCGATGGTCAGGGCGCATTTTAAAAATATCCAAAAGGCCGTCCGCCCGGCAAAGATCATTATCTGATACGGCGTCTGATCCATGAGCGGGATAAAGGCGGGCAACGCCTCTTCGACCACCCTGTAGGCAACATAACCGATGAGCCCGATCTTTAATAATGATTTAATCAACTCCGCCAGGGCCTGCATGGAAAATTTCTGCCCCAGACCCTTGATGGGATCAAGCTTGGCGATATCAGGCTTTATCTTTTCAGCAGTAAAGAGAACACCCACCTGAGCGTAATTAGAGGCCAGGGCGGCAATGAAAACAGCCAGCATCACCGGCCCGAGAATCATTATACTATACATCATACTATCCCTGACCAAATGAAACATATTGTCAGGGATAACTTTGATCTGGGCGGCATTGGCGAGATAATGGCGGATCAACTCCTCCATGGTATGAATCAAATAGCCGCTCAGCAGGTAGATGGTAAACAGGCTGGCCAGCAGAACGGCGGCCGAGGGGATCTCGACACTCTTGGCAATATCGCCCTTATCCCTGGACTCCTGCAGGCGCCGGGCGGTGGGGACCTCGGTTTTTTCCTGACCGCTGGATTCATCCGCCATCTCTTATCCTCCCAGGCCCATGGTCAGATAGCGCATATTCAAGCCTAACTGGTTAAAATTTTTAATCAGCAGAGGCATTAAATAGCTCAGGGACAGACCAATAAAGATAAAACCAATGCCAATGCTGAGCGGCATGGCGACAATCATAATGGGCACCTGGGGTACAGTCTTGGCGATTATGCCCATGGCGACGTTGGTCAGAAAAAGCGCCACCCCGGCCGGCGCCATAATCTGGATACTGAACATAAACATATGCGAGGCTCCCTGCATTACCCCCCGCAGGGTAGCACCGGAGATATGCAGGGTGCCGGGCGGTATCCAGGTAAAACTCTCCACCATGGTTCTGATAAAAATATAATGGCCGTTAATGCTCAGAAAAATAAGGATAGCAACAATATTCCACAGGTAACCAACGAGAGAGACCTGAGTACCGAACTGAGGATCCATCGCCCCGGCCATCCCCATGCCCATGGCGATGCTCACCTCCTGACCGGCGATATCCAGAGCGGCCAGCAAAAGATGGGCCAGAAGGGCCAGAATAGCGCCAATGGAAATTTCAGTAGCAACAAACAGAGTGAGCCCGATAGCGGTGCGGGGCAGAAGAGCCGGGGAAATATGAAGCACCGGCAGCAGAACCAAGGAAACCGCGAGGGTGGTCAGGGCCTTGACCTGAGTGGGCACGCTGGGAGAGCCGATAATGGGCATCATAAAGATCAGGGGGCCGACTCTGGTCATAATAACCAGCATGCTGAATACCCGGTTTAGTGTCCAATGGAGAAGGGCGGTATCGGTCATAGTTTACCCACCCTCAGTGAATCAGCCCTGGCAGCCGCGTAAACAGGGCATGGGTATAGTCGGTCAATTTAATCATCATCCAGGACGAGAAGAAAAGGAGGGCGAACATAACCGCCACAATCTTGGGGACAAAGGTCAGGGTCATCTCCTGGATTTGGGTCACTGCCTGAAAAACAGCGATAATAAGGCCGACAATCAAACCTACCAACAGTAGAGGAGCTGAAAGTAAAAGAGCAATATAAACGGCATCCTGCCCCAGATTTATAGCCTGTAGCGCGGTCATGTTTAAACCCCGAAGCTTTTAATTAACGAGCCCACCATTAAATGCCAGCCATCCACCAGAACGAAGAGCAGCAGTTTAAAGGGCAGAGAGATCATAACCGGCGGCAGCATCATCATCCCCATGGAGAGCAGGACACTGGAAACCACCATATCAATGACCAGAAACGGGAGAAAAAGCACAAAGCCGATCTCAAAAGCGGTCTTCAACTCGCTGATCATAAAGGCCGGCACCAGCACGGAGGTGGGCACATCGGCCTTGTTTTCAGGCTTTTTGAGCTTGGCGATGGACATAAAAAGGGCCAGATCCTTTTGCCTCGTCTGTTTGAACATAAAGGCCCTGAGAGGTTTAAGGCCGGTGGTGAAGGCCTGCTCCGCCGTAATTTTCTTATTAAGATAGGGCTGCACCGCCTGGCTGTTCATCTGACTGAAAACCGGGGTCATTATAAACAGGGTCAGGAAGAGAGAGAGACCCACCAGCACCTGATTAGGCGGCGTGGTCTGGGTGCCCAGGGCTTTTTTCAAAAAAGAAAAGGCGACAATCAGGCGGGTAAAACAGGTCATCATCAGCAGAATGGCCGGGGCGACAGAGAGAATGGTAAAGATAAGGAGAATCTCTATGAGGGTGGAGACCTGCTGGGGATTGTTGGTCTCACCCAGACCAATCTGCATGGTGGGCAGCTGTAAAGCCAGTCCCCTGGCGGGCAGCAGGAGAACGGCGGCAACGGCGAGAAACAAAAAACCGCAGCTTATCCCCAAAGCTGACAGCCAGCTATGCCTTCGGCCGCTCATGGCTGCTTCCTTCTCCGTTTGATTTTCTGGAAAACTTCGGAATGGCCCGCCTCAGGGCAGCGCTGAAGGAGGTGCCGGCCCCAATGCCCTCAGCGGGACTGTTATCCCCATTCAGCTCCTCGACCTTTAGATGGGTAAGTAAATTAATATTATGTTCGGTGATTCCAAGAGCCATATATTTCCCGGCAACAGCGGCAATGGCGATGTATTTTTTAGGAGCCACCATTCTGGTTTCAATAATCCTGATCCGGGTGCCGCCCCCTTTAACCCCCTGGGCCAGGCCGCTTTTTTTAAGAATATATATGAGCAGGAGCAGAAGACCCACTACCAGGGCCAGGGCTCCGGCCATGCGGGCCACAGCGGCAATCAGATTCATGGTTTCAGAACCCGGAGCCGCCGGTTTGGACGAGGCGGCAGCTGCCTCGCTGGCCATAATCAGGCACAGCGCCTGGTATATGAAAGTCGATTTGATAAACATCAGCTCATATTCTTAATGCGCTCGGCCTGGCTGATGATCTCGGTGATCCGCACACCGAAGCGGTCATTAACCACAATGACCTCACCCTTGCCGAGGAGTTTATTATTAACGAAGATCTCCACTGGTTCACCAGCCCCCTTGTTCAACTCAACCACGGAGCCCTGGGACAGTTGAAGCATATCGTTGATAATCATGGAGGTATTCCCCAGTTCAACGGTGACCTTCAGGGGAATATCAAGGAGGAAATCCAGATTATTAGCCTCTTCATCGCCCACCGCCGCCCCATTACCGAGTTCATCGAAAGAGGCCGGAGCCTCGTCACCTTTATTCTGGTCATCTAAGGCGGCTGCCCAGTCGTCAGCGTTGCTATCCTGCTCGGCGGCCGGGGCCGCAGTAGTTTCTTCCGTGGTTGCGGTTGTGTTTTCTTCTGCCATGTCTCTCTCCTTGTTAATCCCTTTCCTGATCAAAAACCTTGCGCTTAATAAGAAAAGCCTTGTTGCCGCGATGAACCCCCGGCGTTCCCATATATTTTCTTACCCCGGAAACAAAGGCCGGCAGAAGATCATCACGGCGGCGGTTAAGCTGAATAATATCACCCTTGACCAACTCAATGATATCACCGGCCGGAATCATAACCGAGCCCAGTTCGGCCTGAAAGGTAACCGGGATATTTTTAATATTCTCCTGCAGGGTATTGGCCAGCAGCAGATCCTCCTCGCTCTTCTCACGCTGAAAGGAGGTCATGAGCTTGGATTTAACCGACTCCAGGTTAGAGAGTGGAATACAGGAGGTGATACTGCCCACGGCCCGATCCATATCAACATCATAACGGTTGATAATTACGATATCCTCGGGTTCACATATCTTGGCGAATTGGGGGTTAATCTCGTTACGCACATACTGAATTTTGACCGGATGCAGCGAATACCAGGCCTTTTCCAGATCATTCAGGAGAATATTAATGACCCGGTGAATCAGGCGCTGCTCAATGGCCGTGAAATCCCGGCCCTCAATGCGGATATTCCGCGCTCCGGTACCACCGAGAAATGACTCCACCAGGGCGAAAACCAGCTTGGGCTCCAGGACGAGAAGGGCCATACCCCGAAAGGGCTCCATCTTGAAGATCTGCAGACTGCTTGGTACGGGCAGAGTACGAACAAAGGCCCCGAAACGCTCCAGCTCCATGGGTACCGCCGTTACATCAAGCACCTTACGCAGGGTATTGGCCAAAGAGGAACGCATTGCCCTTAAAAAGGAGTCGTTAATAACCTCCATGGCGGGCATCTTGAGCTGCACGATACCCTGCTGCCTGGTAAAATCATAGGCCGCGTACCCATGTTCCTCTTCGGGAGCCGCGGTCTCTTCCGGCTCCTCAATATCGCCCCCGGAAATGCCTTTCAGCAGAGCATCTACTTCATCCTGACTTAATATCTGTTCCATGCCTTAATTCCCGGCCGTCGGCTTGTTGATTCGCATCTTTATCATTTCTGTCATGCCTGTCGTTCCTATTGAATGACAAAGTTGGTGAAATATATGTTCCTGATCTTATTGGGCCGGAGGATCATATTGAAACGGGCCAACAATTCGTCCCGTATCCGGATTTTACCCTCAGGGGTCATGACCTCATCAAAGGTGAGACTGGTAAGAAACATGATTACCATATCCCTGATCTTGGGGGTATAGGGCTTAAGCTTATCCGCTGTGGTATTGTCTCCCAGCTCCAGAGTTATCTCCAGCTTGAGGTAGCGCTTACCCCTGGGATCAGAGAGGTTGACAACAAAGGGATCAAGAGGCACCATCACGCCAATCTTGTTTTCCTTTTCCTTTTTTAATTTTTCCACACTCACCGCCGGCGCAGGCTTCATGAATTTAGTATAGGCAAAAAAACCGCCGCCGCCGAGAAGCAGGATCAGGACACCGATAACTCCAAATAATAAGGCTTTACTCTTTTTCTTGGGAACATCACCTTCAGCCTCTTTTTCGAGATCATCTGCCATGGGCTATCTCCTTAAATATTTTTTGTACTTTACGAATACTGAGCAAAGAGCGTGCCAAACGTTTTTGCCAGCAGCCCCGAACAGGCGGGCGGCAGGGCTCCTGCACAAAGCGACACGCTTTATAGTTACAAATAATATACTGAAACTACACGAGAATACACTATAAATAAGAAAATAAGAAAACATGCCGCTTTTATCATGGTTCAGGGGGATATTTTTTGCAATTTTTTTGACATAGTGCCAATAATATCGCCCTTATTCAGGCTTAAAAAAGCGGGCTCTGTAAAAAAATTCTCGAAAAAGTAGCAAAAAAACGCCGTATATTTTAATGTAAGGCGCTGATATAAAATTCAAGCGATATAATTCGACCTGCCAAAAACGGCATCTATGCATAGAGGCATGGGGCATCGTGCTTCGACAATGATGAAAACAAGCCGGTTTTAACCGGACAAGGGAGTGGCTTAATGTATGATTTAAAGGGGAAGGTGGCTCTGGTTACCGGCGGTTCACGAGGAATTGGCAAGGCAATCGCGCTGAAATTCGCAGAGAACGGGGTAAACCTAATAGTAAACTATATCCGCCACCGGCGGGACGCGGAAGAGACCGCCAAATTAGTTGAGTGCTTCGGGGTAAAATGCATAATTGTCAAGGCCAATGTCGCCGATGACAAGCATGTTAAGGCCATGTTCGAACGTATCAGGGAGGAATATGGCCGCTGCGATTTTTTAATAAGCAACGCCGCCTCCGGAGTCTTAAAGCCGGTCATGGAACTTGACAGCCGGCATTGGAACTGGGCCATGGATATTAATGCCAGGGCGCTTCTAGTTTTGGCCCAGCAGGCGGTTCCCCTCATGGACGGCCAGGGCCGCATTATCGCGATCTCCAGTCTCGGCTCGGTGAGGGCGGTAGAAAACTATACGGCAGTAGGAGCCTCCAAGGCAGCCCTGGAGTCTCTCGTCCGCCACCTCGCCGTGGAACTGGGCCCCCTGGGAATCACGGTGAACACCGTAAGTGCCGGGGCCGTAGATACCGAGGCTCTGAAAAAATTCCCCAACCGCAAAATAATCCTGGATACCGCCCTGGCCCGCACCCCTCTGGGCCGCCTGACATCTCCCGAGGATGTAGCCAATGTCAGCCTCTTTTTATGCAGTAAACCAGCCGAGATGATCCATGGCCAGACGATTGTCGTGGACGGCGGTTACTCGATCAGGGCCTGAGAATGACCGCCGCGCCACCACCCAGGGCCGCGTTGTTCAGCGTACAAAGGCCGTTAATTCTGGCCTCCGGCTCCCCCCGGCGGCGGGAAATGCTTACCGCCCTGGGGCTGGACTTCGAGACAGTAAAAGCAGACATTGACGAGACAGAGAGGCCGGATGAGGAAACAGAGCACTTTGTCAAACGCCTCGCGGCAGCCAAAGCCCGCGCGGCACAGGTCACGGAGTTAGACAGCTGGGTTCTGGCCGCCGATACCGCGGTAGTAATCAACAAGACCATCCTTGGCAAACCCAAGAACAACGAAGAGGCCGCAATCATGCTGACTAAGCTGGCCGGCCATCGCCACGAGGTATGGACCGGTTTTTGCCTGCTTAACCATCAGCGTAATATTTTTGTCTGCCACGCGGTTTGTACCGAAGTCAGGTTTGCCGGCTGGCCGCCGGAGATATGCCAGGCCTATGCCGCCACCAATGAGCCACTTGACAAGGCCGGAGCCTATGGCATCCAGGGAATTGGCGGCTTCATGATCCAGGAGATATACGGTTCCTATTCCAATGTGGTGGGACTGCCCATGGCCGAGGTACTAACTGAAATGATCCGTTTAGAGATAGTAGAGGTGACCAGAGCTTAAACCTGCCTGACAGTCTGCCGCAGACGGCGGTGATATTTCACACTGCGCCGGCCCTCCCGCAGCATTATCCAGCAAAGTAAAAGGTGGAGAGCCAGCACCAGCACAAGCCGCGGCCCCATGACTCTGGCCGTCTCAAGCCGCCAGACAATAAAACCAGTCCCTTTAGTTCCGTAAGCGGATAGTTACAGTCAATGAAGGTTTGACGAATGGATGAACATAAAATAAGCCGGGGCGGAGTGCCCATGGTCAAGATTAACGGCCGTAAAATTCGGGAATTGCGTGAGGCTCAGGATCTAACGCAACTCTATATGGCGACAACGGTTGAGGTGACAACGGACACCATCTCCCGTTGGGAAAACCGCCGTTATCCCTCAATAAAGAAGGCCAACGCCCTCAAACTGGCCGAGGCCCTGCAGGTTGAACTGGCTGAAATTCTCGATGAGGAAGAGACAACAAGCCGCCGGGCAGTTAAAAGGGATCCAGCCGAGAATGATCCAACTCCGGCCAAGGCAGAACCTGCCCCGCCCAAAGCGGCATCCAGCCCTAAAAAAAAATCCCTTTTATTCCTAATAGCTGCAGGCTTAGGGCTGATTATCGCGGCCTTCTGGTGGTGGCAGACCGCCTTTATGAATCCACGAATCTCGGCCCAGCGTATAGTTCCCGCCCACAGCGCTCCCGGACGCCCCTTCCCCGTCCTGCTGCGTATCAGAAATACCGGCCGCGCACCTTTATCTTTTATCATCAGAGAGTATACTCCCGCCGGAGCCAAAGTAATATTACCCCATTCCGCCGCCGCGGTAACGGTGGACAGAAAAACCGGCAGCCTGAAATGTCTGGGCCGCATCAAACATGGTGAACTGACCCTGGGCTATATCCTCAAGACCAACCGCGGCTCGACAACCGTCCTGAAACTGCGGGGCACCATTACCTCCCGCCGTTTTGGCGGCCGCCCGCAAGCCATAACCGGCAATAATGAAATCAAAATGCTCCCCTTCCACTGGGCCGACAAAAATATGGACAACCGCATTGACGATCAGGAGATTCTGGCAGTATATGACGATTATTCCGAGGTCAAAGGCCTGAAAATCGACATGGATCTTATTGAAGACATCTGGTTTGGCAGCAGCTACAGCTGGAATGCCAAGACCGGCAAATTTATAATTAAGCCATAGCCGCAAACCTCAAACAATCTCAGAATTATGGACTTCCATCATTTAAAAATTTTTGCCGCGGTTTACCAGCACAAGAGCTTTACCAAGGCCTCGGAAAAGTTAAATATCAGCCAGCCCACCATCAGCGAGCATATTAAAAACTTAGAGACGGAATTCTCCTGCCGTTTATTTGACCGCCTGGGCCGCCGCATAGCCCCCACCCCCAAGGCCGACAAACTCTATCCCGAGGTAATGCGGCTGTTAGACGGTATGGAAAAGCTCAGCGAGGACTTTCTCTTCGAGGAAGGCCGGGTACGAGGGAATCTGATTACAGGCGCCAGCACCATTCCCGGCACCTATATCCTCCCCGCCCTGGCCGCCCGCTTCAGAAGCACCAACCCGGATACCGCCTTTGAGATTATAATTAAAGACACCTCAAAGATAGCTGATATGGTTCTTAATCACGAAATATTTATAGGGGTGGTGGGGGCCAGAAAAGCCAGCCCCCTGCTGGAATATTGTCCCTTAACTAAAGACGAGCTGGTCTTTGTCGGGGCGGCGGATTACCAGACCGGGCAGACCGGGACAGCGCTGACCCATAGTCCTGTTATCCTGCGGGAGGAAGGCTCCGGCACCAGGGTCAATATGCTGCGCCTGCTGGCTCAGGCCGGTATTGAGATTAAAAAAGAACAGATCGCCGCCATCCTGGGCTCCTCAGCCTCAGTAAAGGAGGCGGTACGGGCCGGATTGGGAATATCGTGCCTGTCACGGCTGGCCGTACAGGATGAACTGAGCAGAGGCGAGTTCATCGAAATCCCCCTGCCCATCCAGAATATGCAGCGTGATTTTTATCTGATACGCCACGCCAGGCGCACCATGCCCAATCATTATCAAGCCTTCTGGGATTATCTCCGGCAGACTTCAGTTTCTGAGGAGCGGTGAGCGGCGAGAAAGGCGAGAATATCATCCCTATGGCGTTTAAAGGCCAGAGCGCTTAACTTTTTAAGTTCTCCTCCAACCTCGGTTAAAGGAGCCAGGGGCGGCATAAGCGGCAGATAATAATCAATCGCGGGCGGCGGCGAGATACGCAGTTTGTCATCCATCTCACCAACCATGGCGGGCGCCATACCGCCTTCGAGAGGGTTGTCAACGGCATCCAGTGACCTCAAGAATCCCATAATGGCGCTTAAATCATTTTTCTGGTAGAATATCTTAATCTCCTCGCTGATCATCTTTTGTTCATCGTTTAATTCTGCGAACCGGGCTCGATATTGCTCCACATGAATACTCAGGCGTTCATAACAGTCAAGCACGGCATTTTTATAGCGCCCCTTTTTGGTCAGCCCCCGCAGCCTTACCCCTTCAAAAACCCGCTGGCGGATAGTAGCCGACTCAGTAACATAGGGGTCATAAAACATCTGCTTATTTAAGCCACTTATTGTCAGAAAACGTTCGATTAATTCCTCGTCTTTTAATAAGATATAAATACGGATGAGTTCAAAGCTGATGCGCTTCTCCAGGATACGGCTGTGTTTGGTGATATTTTCCTGTAAGGTGAGTTTGTCATCTTCAATCAACTTACGAAAACCAAAATAGCGGCTGGCAACATCCTTTTTTACCTCATAGGTAATAGATTCTCCGATATCTGTCTGCACAGCGCACCTCGAAGTAGTCTAATTAATTCTCACGGAGTTAAGAGAGGGCGTTAAACTAAACAGCCAGTCAGCCAAAACAAGTTGACCAGCTTTTTCCCATTATACAATATTTTGGGCAGAAAACATGTAACTATTGGCCCAAACAACCGGGCGAGCCCGGCCTCTGTTTTAAAAGTAACAAATTCAATACGTTGAACATTTCTTTAGGAACTTCTCCAGCGGTACGACAAAGATCGTATGCGAAACTAATGGTATCCGGTTAGACCTTTGCATTAAGAACGTTTGGTGATTTTATGCCGAGAGACGGATTAAATCCCCCCCTGCACCAAAGCCGAGGTGTACCTTGATTCTGCCCTGCATCCCTCGCCCATGTGCTACAGAGAGGGAACTATTCAGCTGCACCCCATCTGAGCAGTTACGCCATTGAATTTGTAGCCGTTTATTGCCTTGGCTGAATAGTTACCGGAGAGGATGTAAAGGAATTTTCCCGCTTTTTAACCAAATGGTGCATAGAACTCCATAGACCGCTGTTTTTGTTCATGGACGAGGTGGATTAATTGATGGGCGATGGATTAATAATCATTAGGGAATACATCGGCTGATTTATGACCTGACGCCTGAAGAGTCTATGCAGGATACCAAAGCGGCGAAAGACATTCTGGAAGAATTAGGCTTTACCCGCAATTCCAACACCTTCCCCATCCGCCATGACCGCTATGGGATTCCCGATGCCCCCCAGATTCAAATATAAGATTCCGGGCCATAATTTAACTGAATATCACATTTCAACCAGTATATTCCTGGGCAGAAAGATTCCAGTGGCCGGAGGCAGTTATTTCCGGCTTTTCCCATACTGATTCACCGAAATGGCCCTCAAAAAAATTAACCGGCGAGACAAACAAACGTTTATCTGTAACTATTTAGTTTATATGAAAGTCACCTGCCAAGGATATTGGCCTTGCCATGATTTTTATGTTTCCTTGTGCCCTGGTTGACCGGGCATGGCTGTTACTAACAATGATGAATACTCCAAGACATGAAAACACTGAAATCAAACAACAAGGCTGTTAATATTGCAGGGCTGACTTTCATCGGGGTACTCACCGCCTTC
>CAZSOB010000027.1:0-11855 GCA_964608155.1 uncultured Desulfobulbia bacterium | reverse complement strand
CCCCGAGCAGGGGAGAGAGATCAGGCTGGCGGGCCTGGTCAATGGGGGTGGGAACTGCCACTATAATAAAATCGGCTTCGGCAAGACGGCAGGCCTCGGCAGTGAATTCAATATATTTGGCGGACGTGAATTGCGGGGCCTTGCCTTCCCCGTTGGGGTCTACTCCATTCTGAAAACTCTTTATGCTCTCAAGCTTCAGGTCAAAGCCGATTGTCTTGTTTTGGGCTCCGAAGGCGAGAGCCAGCGGCAGCCCGACGTAACCTAACCCCACAACGGCGATTGTTGAATTATTATTGAATTCCATAACCCCTCTTATTTTAAGGTAAAATCATAACTGATGGACTCGTACAAAGTCCATCACAAACTAAACGATGGCTAAGTAAAAATTTTCGGGCTTTTTACGACGCCATCATAACTGGTTAGCCACATTATATATAACTTCTCCAGCGGTACGACAAAGATCTTATGCGAAAGTGGTGATAAATCAGAACTAAGGGGGCTAATTTTATTTTTCCGGCTTCCGATTCGGGGACAGAATAATTTTCGCAAACAAACGCGAAAAAAATTCTGCCCCCTTGATGCAGGGGAAAAATTTAATCTGTCTCCCGGCGTAACTATTCAGCTACACCCAATCCGGAGTTTCGCAAGCTCGCTTACCTGCGACCGATAATGCCGTCCAGCATACCGATGTCTCGAAGTCTCACTTCGTTCGCTATCGGAAGTCTCACTTCGTTCGCTATCGGAAGTCTCACTTTGTTCGCTTATCTGCTGGAGGACATTATCGGCCACATCTCGGGCACATCTAAGCAGTTACGATTCATAGTTCTGGGTAGTTTTTGGGCCTTACCTAAATAGTTACGGAATTTGTTGTTATCTATCGAGCGAAAAGACGATTTTATTCATATAAAGGATGATACCTTGCTGATTCTACAAAAATTATTACTGGCAGGCAAGGTATATTGAGCTGATAATTGGCTTGATCTTTGCAAAGAAATACACAACGGCTCTTTACATTAGTGATTAAATCCAAACTGGACAATAAATGAAAATGTCTGATAAAAAAACCTCTTCGTGCCCATACTTCTCCCGTAATTCTGATTGTTTGATGATAACGGGAGGTCTGTATCTCCCTCTGCCGGAGCAGATAAAAATGTATTGTCAGAGCGTTTCCTATCGTCAATGCCATCAATATATAAGCGGCTGTGAAAAGATATCCAACAGCGCCCCGATAATAGAGGTCGAGAAGATAAATCGGCGGCGTTATAGGCGGATTTCAGAACATTTAAATTTAACCCTATGCGATTGCTCCGCTAATCCAGATGCTAAACTGTGCGATTTCCCGGCCAGTACTATAGATATTGGCATGGGCGGCTTGATGTTTAAAAGCACTAAGCATATTGCACCCGATACGGAGTTGGTGTTCATCCTGGAGAATAATGAATTATTTGATTCAAGACTGGATGGCCGGGGGGTCGTCAGATGGTCTGCCCCGGATGCGGGAAATACCGATTTTTTTCTCGCCGGCATTTCTTTTTCCGACAACTCAAGCAAGCAGGCAGTGGGGCGTGGCCTGTGGTCAAAGCATAATTATATATCTTGATGGTGGCGTAAAAAGTTCGCCTTACCGCAAGTGCCGCACATCCATATACAACCTCCCCCATATATCTACCCTCACTTCTGAAAAGCCACTAAGTCCTTGCGTTTTGCATTGTTCGTTTAGCTATTTTGCCAACCACTGATTTTTGCGAGGCGCGCAAGCAGTAATATGCTGATATGATAGTGGTTTTTCTGATTTATCTATTTTGCTTTCTCCCCTGCTCTCGAATCTCCCTTATGTTTCATAATCCATCACTTTTTATCTAATTGATTGATTTTCTTACAAAAAGGGGATTATTCCGGTTTTTTGGTTTAATTATTCCGGTAAAGAGGAAAAATTAAGCCAAAAAACTATCTGCAAGCAGCAGGTATTATAATTTTTTAATTTTTATTCGTTTGGGTCATAATTTTTTTAATTATCTGCCCTGATTTTTGTCAGGATAGATGTTGATCGACTTTTGTTAATTTTTGGTAGTAATTTCAATAGGAAAGGCGGGGCTGCCTCGAATTGTCATAAATATTAGTTGCCGTGGCATAAACTTTGCTTAATCCTAAGAAGAATAAATAAAATCATTATACCGAAAAATTACTAAGCATAATCCCCCGGTATTTTGAAATGAAAAAGTGAAGCAGCCATGTTTTTATGCTACAATATAGAATATTCCTTGTCTGACCAGAGTCGCTTGTTAGCGACACTTTGCGGTTGGGAGCTATAGGGGGAATACCCTTGAGGAAATATCATGAATAAAAGAAAAGTCTATACTGCCTGGTTAACCGCCTTGATATGTCTTACAAGCATAATGGTTCTCCCGGCTGGTGCCCATATAATCCATGTTGAGTGGGCTTACAGCGGCTCGGCGGTATCATATAATTTATATGAGAACGGGGCTCTGGTGTGTACCAGCAAGGATCCCGTTCTTATGTCTATGGATTGTGATATCTTCATTGAGGATACTCCCATGATTTTTAACCTGACCGCTGTGGACGCGGCCGGTGTTGAGAGTCCGCAGTCCGCTCCATATACCTTGCCCCCTCCCCCCAAAGACGCCTATGGCAATTATATTCCTCAAGCCAATATCAAGGCCGATGTCGTTAGTGGTACCGCTCCTTTGGCGGTCTCTTTTGATGCCGGTGCGTCTTATGATATAGATGGTACTATTGACAGCTATCAATGGGATTTCGGGGATGGCGATACCGGTACCGGCGGTACAGTCAACCACACCTTTGTGGGGGCCGGTACCTATACCGTTACCCTGAAGGTTACTGATAATGGCAGCGCTGTCGGCACTGCTGCTACATCTATTACGGTCAACGTCCAGACTGATAATACTCAGGTTGTTCCGACGGTCTCTACCAACACCTCGCCCCAAGCGGTTATCACCGCCACCCCTACCCCGGCAGACAACTCCAATATCGCCTTTGATGCTTACTCCTCCAGCGATACCAATGGCACGATTATCTCTTATAAATGGAATTTTGGCGATGGTGATACCGCAACCGGCGATTACGCCGAGCATAAATACCTGAACGCCGGTGATTACAATGTGGTCTTAACTGTTGTCGATGACAGCAATGCCAGCAGTCAGGATAGTATGACCATATCCGTCGTTGATTTACCGGCGGCCAATACTCCGCCTACGGCCATCATTTCCGCGGCTCTGGAGCAGCATCTCGTTCATTTTAACTGGGATTACCCCCCAACTCAGGGTCTGGCGGGTTTTCATCTCTATGAAGACGGTATTATAATCTGCGATATTACCGATCCTGCCGCCCGCGAGGCAGACTGCCCGGCCTATATTGACAGTGGTGAGGTGCAATTCTGGGTCAGCGCCTATGACCAGACCGGGGTAGAGAGCGATTCACAGTTTTTTACCTTTGACAGTACCGGTGTGTTTGATAAACCAGTAATCGGTGACGCTCCCCTTGCCGTCCATTTCAGTGCCGGAACCTCCTTTGACGCCGAGGGTGCTATAACCTCCTATAACTGGGATTTTGGTGATGGAAGCGTGGGGCAGGGGCTGTCTATAGGTCACGATTTTACTATTCCAGGCACCTACACTGTCACCTTGCGGGTAAGTGATGAATCCGGGGCAGTCAGTCAGGCCACCATGGATATTACGGTGACTGGTACTATTAATCAACCGCCCGTGGTGCATGGGGCTGATTTTACCGTTGATCAGGATAAAACGATTACCGGTACCCTTTCCGGCTCCGATCCCGAGGGCCAGTCTCTGACCTTCACCATTGCCGCCAACGGCTCCAAGGGGACGGCCACGATCACCAATCCCGCCACCGGCGTATTTACTTACGTGCCCAAGGCCGGGGTTTATGGCAGCGATGCCTTTATCTTCAAGGCCAATGATGGAGTAAACGATTCCAGCGCTGCCACGGTAAGCATCAACATAAAGCAAAAGGTGAATCATCCGCCCACGGCCAAGGCTCAAAGCATCACCCTGGCGGAAGACGGCAAGTTCAGCGGTAATCTCGCGGCCAGTGATCCTGACGGCGATACCCTGACTTACACCGTGACGGCGGACGGCACTCTGGGCACGGTTGTCGTAAATAGAACCGGGGCCTTTACCTATACGCCGAACAAGAATGCCTTTGGGACGGATTCCTTTAAATTTAAGGTAAATGACGGGAAGCTTGATTCGGCCATTGCCGTTGTTACCGTAGACATTACCCCGGTAAATGATGCCCCGGCAGCTCAGGATGATAAGGCAGAAACAGAGGTTAATCAGCCCGTGAGCATAGACGTGCTGACCAATGATACGGATGTGGATGGTGATACTCTAACCATCGGTAAAGTTAGCAATGGCGCTAATGGCACGGCAGCCATCAGCGGTGGGCGGATTTTATATACCCCGAACCATAATTTTATCGGTGCCGACAACCTGACCTATACGGTGACCGACAGCCGATTAAGTGATTCCGCTACGGTGAATATTACTGTTACCCCGCCGCAATATCTGATTACTGTCTCTTGGGAGTATGATTCTAAAGTTTCGGTAAGCGGCTTCCGGCTGTATTATAATGGCACCGAGGTTGCCGCGACCTCTGATCCGGCAGTTAGGAAGTTGACCTGCAAGATCCCGCAGAGTGACGGAGCCAAGACCTTTACCCTCACTGCCGTGGATGCCGCGGGTAATGAATCGTTGTTGTCCAATGCCCTTACTTATGATCCCGCGGAGTGGAATCATGCCCCGGCCGCCCAGGATGTCAGTCTGCGAACCTCTGAGGATGTTGTACTCACCGGCACCCTTCCGGCCAGGGATCAGGATGGAGATAAACTCACCTACACCTTGCGGAGTAATGGCTCACATGGCACCGCTGCCATAACTGATTCAGCTGCCGGTGCCTTTTCTTACACCCCGCGGCCTAATTTCAACGGCACCGACAGCTTCACCTTCATGGTTAACGACGGTAAAAAGGATTCGGCCACGGCCACGGTTTCCATTACTGTCAGCCCGGTAAATGACGCACCGGTGGCGAAGGCCGATAGTGCCGTCACCAAGGAGGATAACGCGGTCAGCATCCCTGTTTTGGCCAATGATACGGATGTGGATGGCGATAAGTTAAGTCTGCGGTCTGTTACCCAGAGCGCCCATGGCAAGGTCTCGATGAACGGGGTTCAGGCGGTTTATACCCCGGCCGCGAATTATAACGGCACGGACAGTTTTAAATATACTGTCGCGGACGGCAATGGCGGCACCGCTTCGAGTACGGTTTCCATTACCATCAGTCCGGTAAATGACGCGCCGGTGGCGCGGGCCGATTCGTTAACTATTCCTGAAGATACTAAAGCAGCTATTGACATGCTGGCCAATGATACGGACGTGGATGGTGACAGCCTTACGGTAACCTCTCTCGGTCAACCAGAGGTTGGTAGAGTGGTATTAAGCGGTAACCGGGCGGTTTATACCCCCAAAGCAAATTATAATGGAAAGGACAGCTTTACCTATACGATTAGCGATGGTCATGGCGGTACGGCTGCCAGTACGGTAAATATTGTCTTGACCCCGGTAAATGACACCCCTGTTGCTGTTGATGATCAAGCCGCAGCCGAGGGGAGTGATCCGGTAAAGATTAATCTGTTATCTAACGATACCGATGTTGATGGTGATACCCTGCGGGTTGTATCTGTCACTCAGCCCTTGAGCGGCCAGGTAATGTTAAGTGATGGTCAGGCTGTTTATACAGCCAATAAGGGATTTGTCGGCACAGATTCTTTTGTTTACACCATTAATGACGGCCAGGGCGGCACAGCCAAGGCCGGGGTAACAGTTGTAGTGGCGGCTCCTCAGCAGATTATCTCCTGCTCATGGAGTTATAGCGCCAATATCAGCAGTCTGGCCGGGTTCAGGCTCTATCGTAACGGGGTTATGATTGGCGAGATAATGGATAAGAATGCCCGCGCCTTGACCTGCAAGGCTCCGATTATTGATGGCCCCTTGACTTATGCCCTGACCGCAGTTGATACTTCAGGATCGGAGACCGCATTATCTAATACTATCAGTTATAATGTTCCCCTTGCTATTCAGGACGTCACCTTTACCTGGGATTATGACTCTAAGTTGCAGCCTGCCGCCGGTTTCAAAATTTATATGAACGGCGCAGTGATTTGTGAGAGCAATGATCCAGCCGCTCGGCAGTTAACCTGCCAGGTACCCAAAGGGGATGGTTCGCGAGAGTTCTATTTGAAGGCTGAAGATGCCAATGGCGTTGAAAGTGCGCCCTCTAACAGTATTACAAGCTCTTGGTAATTTCCTGCTTAGGCCTGATTTGAGTGAGACGTCGGCAGTTGATAATCTTACGAACTATCAAGAATTTGTTGATCGTTTTGAAAAAGAAATCGTAACTATTCAGCAGCACCCCATCTTAGTCCATTCGGAGTCTTCGCTTACCTAGGCCTTTTCGAATACGTTAGTATGCTTCAAAGTCCTAAACAGGAGCACTGCTGAACAGTTACGGGCTGGTGATTATTGTTACCTTTTAGGCATCATGCTAAATAGTTACCCAGTCCAGTTAATAATTCAGGACATAGGAAAATGACCTAAACAGTTACCTTTTTTACGATAGTTAGGTGCTACATCAACGTGGTATTTGCAATCCCAATGTACGTGGGATGTAACTATCCCATTCATGCATGGTTGTTCCTCCAATTTTACCCTGTGGCGGGGCTGAGCTGAAACACGGTAAGCCCCCCTCTTCTTGCTCAGGGTTTCTTTTTGGGGGCAGCAAGCGGTTTTTGCTTTTTACTTTGCAGAAGATCAGAGCTGCTAAGCCCCAGGGGCTCCTTCAGAATATAAGACGGCAGACGGGCGTAAAATTTGCTGCCTGAGCTCTTGATTACCTGGTCGCTGGTCTTGACATTCGGCGGCCAGATTTTAAGTTCGAGAGTTTTAGATTTAGCACCGATCTTATAGGTTATAACTGTTGCGGCTTTGCCCTGCGGTTTAAAATCAGCCGCCTGATAGCTGGTAACATTCAGGGCGCAGACAGTGGAAATCAATCCATTCAAGCGCGGCTTGTTCACCACCTGCCCGGCCCCGGCTATCTGCCAGGCCTTCTTCTCATCACGGCTTAACTCGATATTTTTCTTGCCCTTTAAGCTCAAGGCCGTTAAATCCTCCGGCTTTATATCAATATATTTCGTCTGCCACCAGGAGGGATTATCTACCCCCAACTGCCAGGTGGAGAGGCCGCTGACCTGATATATATTATCATCACCCTTCCGACGGAGATGAACCGATTTGGAACTCGGAGCCGTACCAAGAAAGAAGGTCAACTTCGTCCCCGCTTTAGCGGACAGGGTAATCTTACGGTTAAATAATTCCCCGCCCACCTTTAAACGGACACGGCTCCCCTTACTGCGGGCCACCAGCCGGGTCTGCTTAAGTGCCGCGATCTTTTTTATTATCCGCTCTATCTTCTCCCCATTGCCGGGGAATTTATCAGCCCCCACCAGCCAGCCACTGCCCTCATCACGGCGCAGGGTAATGGTCTTGCCGTTTTCATCGGTAATGCTTATGCCCTTAACTTTCTGTGGCTGCAGATCAGCAAAGATTGCCGCCGCCGGTTTCGCCGAGGCGGCGGGCTGATACAGGTACACGATGAGTCCCGCCTGAATGAGCAGCAGGATAAACAGGCCAATATTTTTTGTCTTATTCATCATATACTCCTTTGCGCCTGACGAGGACTGAACATGGGTTTTTCTTTCCGCCGCCGCAGGCCGCCATAGATACTGATAATAAGCAGGGCCAGAAGGGCGATGGCATAATTCAGCCATTCCCAGAATATCTGCTGGGCGTGAGTGAGGGGGATGAGCAGACGGGCCTGGTCGCCCCGGGAACGGATATTCAAGAGATCCTCATCCTCAACAGCCCAGTCAACGCTGTTCTGGAGAAAACTTAAATTGTTCAAAAAACGATCCTGACTGATGGAACGGGAGATCTGCAGCACCGTGTCATTAATAAAATCGGCGCTGCCAACCACTACCAAACGGGCGGAGGCGCTGGATTCCTTTAAGACCGGCCCGGTGGGCAGCCTGATATCAGCTTTATTGTTTTTGGCCGTCTTTCCATTTTTCGCAGCCTCGGCTGCCTTGGCCCTCTTCGCCGCCGCCAGCTTGCGGGGATCAGGACGGTTGGCAAAATAGCTCTTAAAACTGCCCTGCTCTGAGACGGCCAGCAGCTCGCTCTTCATATCAGCACCCGGCGCGAAACCAAGTTTGGGATAACGGCGTAAATCAGGCTGCACATCGGTGCCGCTCTTGGTCCAGGAATGAGGACTGGAGGAGAGGAGACGCACCACCTTGCGGCCCTTGTTTTTAACCTTGTCAAGCACCAAGGGAGACACCCAGTTCATGGTGACCGCCGTCAGGCTGGCGGTGATGGGGCTGCTCTTATCCATGCCGGAGGCCCGGACATCAACAAAGAAGGGATAGCTGAGTTTCTCTATCTCCTGCACCTCGAAGCCGCCGAGATTACGGGTTATCGGAATGGGGAAAGGCTCGTTCTGCTCATCCATGACCATACTGTCTTTGACCTTGATGCCGTAATAAGCCAGCATTTTATCCAGGCCGCCCCGCACCTTTTTTACCTGCAGAGCCTTGGAATAGGGATTTATATTTAAGAGATAATTACCGGCCAGGGCTACCACCGCCCCGCCCCGCATGAGATATTGATCAATAGCGAAACGCTGCATATCATTTAAATTCTGGGGAGCTACCAGCAGCAGAACATCAACATCGTCGCTCACCCGGCCCTTGCTCAAATTCACCTTCTCAACATTATAATTCTGGGGCAGCATCTGCTGAATCATCCGGTATTGCGCCGGGGGCTGCTGCCGAAGCATGGCCATCTGGGGCGGGACATTGGCGGGCGGAGTCCAGAGGCCGATGGTCTTTAGGAAACCGGCTGAATTACGCTTTAAGGCCGCCCCTATCTCCTTTTTGATTTCCGCCTGCCCCATATCCGAGGTCAAAAAGATGCGCTTGTTTTCAGTGCCGTTAGTCAAAAAGAGATAGAGATAAAAGGTATCATTGGAGAAAAAGGAGGTCTTCATGGGCGTAATCTTAAACTTCTTCTCCAACTCCGGCATGCGGCCGGCCTCGGTGTCTGGATCAATGATAACAAATTTGAGCTTGCCGTCAGATTCCTTCATCAGTTCAGCAACCGCCTTTTTGATATTAGCGGTCATACCGTGCAAGGCGGCAGGCAGGGACTTGCCGCTGATAACAGCGGTGAGAGTCATGGGCTTTTTCAGCCTGGCAAAGACATCACCGAGACTCTGGAAGCCATAAACCACCTTTTTGATGGATTTGGTCAAATCATACTCCAGATTACGGAGGCGGACATCCACCCGGCCATCACCACGGCGCTGGATCTCAATGAGATCGTTAAAGCCCAGAACCACATGCTGATCGCCGTACTTAATCAGGATATTAAAATAGGAATTGACGACAGAAGACCCGTAACGGCCCTCCACCTGAAAGGGTACCGGTTTAATACCGTATTCCTGATCGGCTTCAGCCGCCATCTTCTCATTGTATTTGGGATCAACAAAGGAGACCTGGACATGACCCTTGGAGGCAATAGCGTATTCCCGCAGCATATCCTTTATCCTCGGAACCAGAGGGGAGAGCAGGGGATGAGTTTTTTCGCTGAAATAGCCCCGCATTATGAGAGGATTCGGCAGATTGCTAATCAAATCCTTAGTGGTGTTAGAGAGGGAATATTCATGGTTTTCTGTTAGATCGAGACGGGCGTTATTGACCTTGTTAAGCCAGATATTGGCGGCCAGCAGATTAAGCGTGATGAGGATAACCGCAATCCGTCTCCCCCGGCGGTAGCTTCTGGTATTGGTACCCCGGCTCCAGCGTTTACTATCAAGAGACAGTATATTAAAGCTCAAAAAGGCAATAGTAATAGAGACGTAATAAAACACATCCCGCAGATCGAGAACACCACGCTCAATGCTGGCAAAACGGCTGCCGGTGCCGAGAGCCCGGAAGAACTCCGCCGTCTCGTTGTTCATGAAATTGGTGATCCCCGTTGAACCGAGGATATAGAAAAAGCCGATGATTAGAACGCTTAAGATCAGGGCGACAATCTGGTTGTCGGTACGGGAGGAGATAAAAAGACCGATGGAGATATAGGCCGAGGCCATGAGCAGCGCCCCAATATAACCGCCGATCACCGGCCCCCAGTCAAGGTTGCCAAGCAGAGAGACGGTAATGGGCAGGCCCAGAGTCAGGGTTAGGGCGATGGCCACCAGGGCCAGTACCGCCAGAAATTTACCCACCACCAACTGTCTGAGACTCACCGGCAGAGTCATCAGAACCTCCATGGTGCCGGAGCGCTGTTCCTCACTCCACTGGCGCATGGTAAGCGCCCCCACCAGAAAAATCATCAGGATGGGCATCCAGCGGAAGAGGGGCCTGATATCGGCGATATTACGGGCGAAAAAGGTCTCTAACCAGAAAAAGGAGAAGAGAGCGGCAATGAGAAAAGCGCCGATGAAGAGGGCCGCCATGGGGGAGCCGAAATAGGCCTTTAATTCCTTTTTGGTAACGGATAATGTCTGATTCATCGCTCACCTCCATCAGTGGCGGCGGTAAGTTCGTTGAACACGGCCTCCAGGGTTATGGTCTCCCGGCTCAACTCGGCGACAGGCCAGTGTTTATCACTAACCAGGCGGAATACGCGGGGGCAGATATCCGCCGCCTCGCTTTCGATTCTGATACAGAGAGAGTTCACGGCATCAGTCATCGGTTCCGCCGCTTTAACCTCCGGCAGAGCCCGGAGGGCGGCCAGAATATCAGCCTCATTATCCCGGCTGGTTAATGATAAGCGCGCGTGGCCGGTGGCCTCCATCTCACTCAACAGGGCATCGGCACGCAGCCGGCCGCGGATAATAATCATCACCCGAGCGCAGTTGGCCTCCACCTCCGAGAGGATATGGGTGGAAAGCAGAATGGTGGAGGTGGCCGACAGACGCTTGATTAAACGCCTGATCTCAACAATCTGGGTAGGATCAAGACCGTTGGTGGGTTCATCCAGAATAAGCAGGCGGGGTTTATGCAGGATGGCCTGGGCAATTCCCACCCGCTGCCGATAGCCCTTGCTGAGCGCCCCCACCGGGGTGATGAGTTGATCCATGAGACCCACGGACTCCACCGCCTCGGCAATATAATCACGCTGCCGTGCCGGGGGAATATTACGCAAATCGGCCATCAACTTGAGGTAGGACTGAACGGTGAGTTCCGGGTAAATGGGAGCGTTTTCCGGCAGATAGCCAATCATCTCCTGCACCCGTTTCGGCTCGGCGAGAATATCACAGCCGCCAATGGAGGCGGTGCCGGAACTGGGATGAATATAACCGGTGAGGATCTTCATCAGGGTGGTTTTCCCCGCCCCGTTAGGCCCCAGCAGGCCGATAACTTCCCCCGGCTTTATGGTAAAGGACACCCCGTCTAAGGCCTTTACCTCATCGTAATTCTTGCTAAGTTCCCTGGCCTCAATCATAATAACTCCTCGTCTAAACCTTGTTACAAGTGATCTTTCTTGATATTCATCGCCAGTCCTCCGCGCGAGGGAGGCAGATAAGATCAAGGGCGTATAGCAATACGCCCCTGCGCCAGTCAGCCGCGCGAAGAGGAGGCCGATGTCATAACGACCGGGGTGGGAGGGGTGTTCTCTGTCTCAGCCCTTCACCGCCTGGGATAGAATGCGGTAATTCCTCTCCACCATGCTGGA
>CAZSOB010000026.1:0-12025 GCA_964608155.1 uncultured Desulfobulbia bacterium | reverse complement strand
CCAAAATATTTACCAAACCTTAAAGCTGTGTCTGCAGTTATTTCTCGTTTACCATCAGGGAAAATAGGGACAGATTTATTTAATTCATCGCATCAATGAATCAAACGGCAAAAATCGCCGAACCAGCACATTCAGTAAACCAGCAACTCGTAGCCAATTATTCTCTTATGCATACGCTCTTGTGTATTGCAGCATGACAAATTTACATGAAACTTCAGCTTACTAAAAACAAGGGGGAAATTTTAAAGAACGCCTATGGAATTAGTATTGGCGGAGAGGGTGGGAGTCGAACCCACGGAACCCGTAAAGGTTCACCGCATTTCGAGTGCGGCCCATTCGGCCACTCTGGCACCTCTCCTAATTTCTTCGCGAACGGAAAAAATCCTTTAACAAGGCTGCGCATTCGACGGCCATCACCCCTGTTTCAACCTCTATTCTATGGTTAAGAAGATTATCCCGGCCGATTTGATAGCGGCTTTCCACCGCCCCGGTCTTGGGATCATGAGCCGCAAAAACCAAGCGGGAGACGCGGGCCTGAATCATGGCCCCAAGACACATAATACAAGGTTCAAGGGTGACATAAATAGTTGTATCAGGCAGCCGGTAGTTTTTTAAGCACTGCCCAGCCTGCCGCAGAACCAAAATTTCGGCATGAGCGCTGGGATCATGACAACCGATAACCGAATTTCCGGCCTGAGCCAGCAGCGTACCATCGCCAGCGGCAAGAACGGCCCCAACCGGCACCTCACCGCGCTCTGCGGCCCGTAACGCTTCGCCGTAAGCGAGCCGCATATAGTCCAGAGAGGAGCCGGTCAGGAACCCGCCTCCTCTTGACGCCTTAATTTATTGGCATAATTAGCGGCATACCAGCCCGCCACGCAGCCTTCACCCACCGCCTTGGCCATCTGGTAGGGCGGGCCGACAATATCACCAGCGGCATATATCCCCTGGACATTGGTTTCCATCCGTTTATTAGTCTCAATATGACTCATAGTTTCCATGTCAAGGGCAACCCCGATATTTACCGCCAGCTCCAGGGCTCCCTTAGCCCCCAGCTCGATGAATACCCCCTCCAGCTCCAGTTTACTGCCATCTGTCAAGGCCAGAGACTCGACGGCATTGTTACCAACAATTTCATCTACCCAGGTTTCCTTCACCTGCACAGCGCTGCTGGCCAGCTTGGCGGCCAGATCAGGGGCCAGATCGAGCTTGTCGGCAATCAGAAATACCTCTGAGGCATAATTAAGCAGGGTTAAAGCTCCATCGGCCGCCGCGCTGCCATTTCCCACCACCGCCACCTTGACCTGGCGAAAAAAATTGGCGTCACAATCAACACAGTAGCTCACTCCACGGCCGGCAAACTCCTTCTCTCCCTCCACCCTGAGTTTTTTCCGTGAGGTACCGGTAGCAAGAATTACGGAGCGGGCCAGATACTCACCGCCCTCGGTACGAACGAAAAACAAATCATTCTTTTGTTCAAGGCTAAGGATATCCTCATTAACTATATCTGCCCCGAAACTACGGGCCTGCTCCTGAGCAACCGTTAGAAGATCACCTCCGGCGGTGACCCCGCTGACACAAAGATAGTTTTCCACATGGGCCTTATATATACTACTGGCCTCAATCCGGCCAAAGACCTTCACCCCTGCCTTTTTACGAACGGCATGGACAGCAGCTTGCAGACCGGCGGGGCCAGTACCGACAATAAGCACATCAATTGTATTTTCAGTCATAAAGCTCACCTGTTATTCAAACAATAATCAAACTGCGGCAAAGGGGAATTCCGGGTCATCAATAAGCTTCACAAGACGCTGTTTCTTACCTGTTTTGCAAGCATGGAAGTCAACGAGAGACTCAATTATCTCCAGAACCTTCTCTTCATCTACCCCAGCGGCGATACGCCGTCCAACCTTTGGTTTAGGGCCGCCCTTACCACCGGCATAGACCTCAAAACCATTTCTTAGAGCCCGAACCCCGATATCGGTGGTAAGGGGGTTTGAGCAGGAAGCGGGACAAGCCGAGACGGCGATTTTAAATTTTGGTTTTACATTAGCCCTATCCTTAAAATGATCTAAGATACGGCCAGACAGAGCCTGGGTATCTACCATTCCCAACTGGCAGTACTGGCTGCCCACGCAGATACGGGGCAAGGGGAATTTCCCCGGCCCTTTTAATTCCGCCCCAGCGGCAAGTAGCGCTTCCTTGATCGCCTCCTCGTTTTCATCTTTGACATCTAAAAGACGAATATTTTGAGCTGTGGACAAATAAATACCGAGACTATAACGCTCGGCCAGATCATGTACGACTGTTAACATCTCTGCGGGCAACAAACCGGCCGGCAACAAAATAGTAATACTTTTTTTGAGTTTTTTCTTGTTCATAACCTTTCTCTTTGATTTAATTTTATCGGTAACTATTCAGCTGCACCCAATCCGGAGTTTACGCTCTACGGAGTAAGCTCACAGTTTCGGGCAGTTTGTCCACCCCGGCTGAACAGTTACTATTTTATTTAAGATAATTGATCATATTACTTTAATTTTTTCTCACAATCAATTATTTTACTAAATTCAATTTTACGTTTTTTTTTTTGACTTTAAGTGACCGTTAGTAAACACGGGACATAAGTAAGCGCTCCATGAACACCCTGAAACGCTTACACCTCGGATAGCGATCATCTCCCAGAATGTGGTTTGTTGATCGTTTACGGACATGCAATTATTCACTTGAGTACTCATTTAAGATAAGGAGATAGAAATGGCGAGGGCAAATAATCCGTACGGAGCCGCAGAAAGGGCTGCCAAAGCGATTGACCGGGATCGGGAGAGGGAACGAAAATTCATGATGCAGGCCTGTTTCCGTCATGCCGATGATCTGGCAATAAAGTTAGTTCAGCACCTCCTTGACGATCATATAATCGAAACCAATTCGGAACGAGCTATCAGAGAATTATTAAGCAAAATTTTGAGCCGAATGGCCGATATGGACGAATTTGATATCCAATTCAAAACCGCGCCCATTCGCACCATGGTACCTGATCCTAATATTGTCAGTCTTTACCTTACTCAATATATCATTGAGGATTTAATTAATAACCCGGCTATTCTTGATATTTTTGGCGATGATATGGATATATACAAAACAATTGATTCCGTCATGCACAGCATACGGCCGTCCGCCTGACCAGAATGAGCGAAGAACATCCCCGGGCGATGCCCTGTCTGCTTTTTGCCGACAGCAATGGACAGATATATGATTTCCCGGAACTCGAAATGGCCGGCCGCAGTGCTTACCAATTTCAAGCCCCTCATTTAGATCAGCTTATTCCCCTGCCTGAGGGTAGTGAACTTTTTGTCCTGCCACACCGTTATCCGGTGGGATTTGACCCGGATAACGGTGAAGCCGTTAAATTAGAAAATAATCCTTTTGCGGCCGGTGATATACAGGCAGTTGCCGCTTTTATATCACCAGCCCATACCCTTATCCACCTGACCGCCTTTGAAAAGGATAACAGTTCCCCTGCCCCCCTGCCCCTTTTCGCATACAGCGCCGTGGGCTGGTATGACGATAAATTCTGGGTCAGCGCCTTTCGCAGTGATACCAGCAACCGCCAGGACATATGCCGTTTTGATCCCGACAAGATTGAACGGCAAACAGTGAAATCCCTCAGACAACATCCTGATAACCGTCTGATTCAGCATCTTGGTAAATGCAGCCTGACCTATAGCTGCCCGGCCGCCAAAAATTTTTTCCTGGAACGAGATGAAGCCCCTCTCCCCTGTTCACCCACTTGTAACGCCCGCTGCCTGGGCTGTATATCCCTCCAGCCATCCGGCTGCTGTCCCTCAACTCAGGAAAGAATAAAATTCGTTCCCAGCCCGGTAGAAATTGCCGCAATAGCGGCCGGCCATCTCCAAAAGGTCAAGTCTCACGGGGTGGTGAGTTTTGGCCAAGGCTGCGAAGGTGAACCATTACTCCAAGAGGATACCATTGTTAAAGCCATCAAACTAATCCGCCTTCAGACTAAGAACGGCACCATCAATTTAAATACTAATGCCAGCCGCCCTAAGGCAGTGGCCCGTCTTGCCGAGGCCGGGCTTGACAGCATGCGGGCCAGCATGAACAGCGCCCGCTTAGAGGTTCACAGCCGTTATTACCGGCCCAGGGATTTCGATCTCAATTCTGTCGGCCAATCCATTAAGGAAATGAAAAAAAGGGGCCGTTTCGTATCCCTTAATTATTTTATATTCCCCGGAGTTACCGACTGCCCAGAGGAGTTTAACGCTCTATGCCGGTTTATCGACGACTGCGGCCCTGATTTTATTCAGCTTCGCAACCTGAATATGGATCCGGACTGGTATCTTGAGGGCATTAAACATCCAGCAGACAGCACGGCCATGGGAATTGAGAATTGGCTTGCCAAGCTGAAAAATAGATACCCGGCCCTTGGCTTTGGTTATTTTAACCCTCCCATGGCCACTTAATAATAAAATTTGCATTTTTTAGCCGAAACGGCTATATGTAGCGTACTACAAAGTAGTATATTGGTGCTTGACATTCATTAATTTAGTACAATTAAACTGGTAATTATTATGCAGAAAAACACTATTCGCCTTCAAGACTCTCTTAAACATTATACCTTTGACCAAGATAAGGTCTGCCCCCCAATGGAGACCGTTAAACACTTTAAAGAGCGCTTGCAGGAAGTCAACCTTGATATCCTCAAGGAGGTGAAGAGGATTGATAGCGGCCGCCTTGATATTCCAGTCTATTTCAGCGTCTGCGGTAATGATGCCCGAGACATAATCGGCACCAAAAAGCAGATGGGAAAGGGTAGTACCCCGGAGCAATCACAGGCCAGTGCCTGTATGGAATTAGCCGAGCGGTTTAGTTTTTTCAGCTTCATAAAGAATCCAGCCAATTTTATTACTGCCACCTACGAGGAGATCAAGGCCACCGGCCATCCTCTAATGCCTCTCGAACGCCTGTTGCAATCCGTCCATGACGAACATATGGATGTCGGTACCTTGAGCAAATTACTGACCAAGATCCCCATTCAGTGGGTCTGGGCTCACAGCCTGACCAGCGCTGAGGATGTTCTGGTACCATTCAGCTGGTTCTTCGCCATTAATGAATTTAACGGCCCTTCGGCCGGTAATTCATACGAGGAGGCCATCAGCCAGGGGATTTGTGAAATTGTCGAGCGCCATGTCTGCGCCCTTGTAACTCGTGACCGCCTTAAAACCCCGTCAATCAATCTGGATAGCATCAAGGATAAGGTGGCCCGCCAGTTACTGGCCAAATTCACCCGTAACGGTATCAGCGTCTATCTAAACGATTTTACTCTTGATACCGGCATTCCCACCATCGGGGCAATGGCCATCGATCAAGGGACATTCCCAAAAACCAGCGAGATTGTCTATACCGCTGGTACCACCCCCAACCCGGCAAAGGCCCTCATTCGAGCCCTTACCGAGGTGGCGCAGCTGGCCGGTGACTTTCACACCAAGGCAAATTACGTGGCCAGCGGTCTGCCCAAGCCCAACAGTCTGGCTGAGATGGATTACATAGTTAATCCCGGAATGAGCATCGACCTGGACAACATGCCGGATATTGCCGACAATAATATGAAAAAGGAGGTGGAAAACATGACCGCCTCTCTCCAGCGTCTTGACATGGAGGTTTTTATTATGAACACCATGCATGAGCGCCTGCAGATTCCCGCCATCTATACCATCATCCCGGGGGCACATTTCCGGGAGAGATCAATGATCAGTGACGCTGGACTCTTCGCCGCCAAACTGGTTGCTGAAGGGGCATCATCTCCCGAGGCGGCTAATGCCCAACTCTTGAAGATGCGGGAATTCCTGCCCCGTGCCTATTATCTGGAATTCTATATTGGCCGCAATCTTCACGACATGGGCTGTCAGGATGAGGCCATGGAACACCTGCACAGGGCTCTTGAGCTGGATCCTCAGACTGAGGATATTCCTTATATTTATTCCTACATGGGGAGTTGCTTTAAAGACCAGGAGAGATTCGATGAGGCGGCAGACGTCCTGCACCAAGGGTTGAATCACGATGAAGAGAGACCTGACATCCATAATCTTTTAGGGGTCTGCTGCTACAAAAAGGATGATTTCAGGCAGGCGATTAAACACTTCCACCGGGCGGTGGAGTTAAATCCATCCTCGGCCATGGATTATGCCAATCTGGGAATTAACTACCGTAAAGTAAATGATGTCGAGCAGGCCGTAAAATATTTTGAACTGGCCCTGTCCATGGATCCGGAGATAGAATTCGCCCGTGAACAGCTGGCGCAAATATTATCTCGGGCTTAACAGCAGAGTGCCTTTGCCGTTGTTTAGATTCATTTTAAAACGTTTTAGATAATTCAGGCCCAGCAGCCCTATACCCGGCTGGCCAGGTATATCCATCACCAGAGCCGGGATATCATGCTCCACCCAACCGTCTATCTCCAGGGTATCAATCATAACCCGAGTAGCCGAGACCATCCCGCCGGCGGTGGAAACAGTCTGACTGCTGCCATGATAATTAGAGATGATTTTCAGGCCCAGGGCATCGGCCGTGTCAGAGGGAATTGTAACCATGGAGGCCCCCGTGTCCACCATAAAGTTCTGGTTCATTCCGGAATTCAGTAAAGCGGTAACCGGAATAGTACTGGCGCCAGGCTGGAAGTGGATTACAATTTTACCCGCTTCCCCCTTCATATCAGAGATACGTCGACTCAGGAGATCAACTTTATCCTGCAGGGCGGCAGGGTATTCACGACTGTAAAGCAGACTCTCTGCCTCCTGCCAATTCCCCTCTGCCAGCAATAATTCGACCCCGAGAAGATGCAGAGACGGGTCTTGTGGATAAAAGTCACTGGCCCGGCGCCAGACATCCATCCCCTCCTTGACGGCTCGCACAGTGACCAGAGACTGCAGCCATTCCCTGTATAATTGGGCATGTATGGCGTTAAGCGCGGGGACATTATGCCCCCCGGCCTGCACAATATCACGGCCAGCACTCTCAATAAGGGTGGTAGCAGACTCAAAGCCGCTGACCGCGGTCACAGCCGGTATAATATCCATGAGGAGATTTATGTCAGCAACCCGGCGTAGTAGGGCATCGGCAGTCAATATCCGCACGACTCCAGCGCCGTGACCATCCTTTATCGCCTGGCGGCTCAACCGCCGCATAAGACTTATAATCTCTGCGGGCCGCAAGTAATCAGGGGTATCAGCTATACTTAAATTTGGTTTTGTCTTCCAGGCCGCGGCCAAAGCGGCTAATTGTGCCAGACTTGAATTTTCGTTCACGGCCAAAGCCGTCGAAAACTGCTCCTCCCGGCCGCCGGCAAAGGTCTGATTATAAAAATCATCCACCGTGGTGTTATTCCGCAGAGACTCGCCAGAGCCACCCGACCACATATAGGCATTGTTCAGCCAGGAGCCGAAACTCCAGCCGACAATATAGCCGTTCTGGACAAAAATACCCGCCTCGGCCTTCCGGTTATGCAAGAATGAACAAACCACAAATTTACCGGCCGACTTACCACGATCTAATTTAATCCCCCTCTCTACTCCTGTGCCAGTTAGACGAAACCAGTCCACCGGCAGGCTGTCATTCCAGGCTCGCAATGTGGGGCCTGAGAGCGGTGCCTTTACATCAACATGCCAAAGACCGGCATCATCTCCAGCTCTCCACAATCCGTAATTGACAATGTATTTTTCCCCGGAGTCGGTGCTGAACAGCCATTTTTTGCCTCCGATACAGGCGCGGCTCGGTAACGCCAACCACCCTGTACTAACCAGGGCGGTACGTACCTTAGAGACCTGATGTCCCCATGGATCAATGACAGATAACCAACCGATAATCACCGTCTGATCATGAACAGCGGTTTTTTTTATGACGGCGGGAGCAGCTCCCTCTACAAGCGCAGCCTTATTTTTGCCCTGCCCTATGGTAACTCGCTGCTCACGCTCCAATTCCAGCCGTTTAAGTCTTTTTTTAGCCGCAATTATCTTTTTTACAGGAGTGGAAAGCGTCTGTTTATTATCATTTCTATCCGGGAATATCCCTTTACGAAAGGTATAGGATAAAGCAACCGTCCAGCCCAGAATAATCACCAGAGTTATGAATATTTTATGTTTACCATAACGATCTCCACTCCGACGCAGACGCAAGGGGGCACCGCATTTTATACAGTGAGAGGCCAGGGCCTTATTTTCAGTTCTACAGCGCAGACATTGCATGGTATCTATATGAAAGAATCCACTTTAAGCACAAAATTCACCTAACGGGAACGGGGTTAAACATTTAGAAAAGGTAATAACCGCAAAACAGCAGATTCTTTAATTGGGGGAAGAAGGAAACTGTTTAAATGCCGCGCAGGGGGGATCGTGCAGGGGCTGGGACCGGAAAGCAAGGAGGCTCATCTAAACAATTTATTATCATTTGCCACCTTACGGATCAACTCCCGGTAATCATTAGCACCATTGGAGCCGGGAGCAAACTCATATATAGTCTGACCGTAGGCTGGTGCCTCAGACAGCCTGACATTGTATCTAATTGGTTCGCAGACATTATTTCCGTACAGGCTCTGCAATTTCCCCAAGATGCTCAGTGATTTCCCCACTCTTTTATCTAAAAAAGTGGGCAGAATATATTTCAAAGATACTTCCGGCCGATATTTTTGAATGGAGGCAATACTCTTCAGAAATTCGATAAGACCTTGAATAGACATAACCTCAAGAGAAACAGGCACCAATACCTCGCTGACATAGAAGAGAATATTAACCGTTAATGGATCCCAGCCGGGAGAGGTGTCCACTATCACATAATCAAACTGTTTATCTATCCCGCTCAGGGCCTCGGACAGGGTCAACTCGCCACCAAAATCCTTCCGACCGATTAGCCTCTTTACCCCGGCAAGAGACTTGCCGCCAGCCAGCAGCCATAAGCGTTCTCTGGCCTGAATCATGGTGACTTCAGGCTCCAGTTCGCCCATTACCAATTCAGTTAAGCCAGCCTTGGGACTCACTCCGAGCATATAACTGGCCTGCCCCTGGGTATCAGTATCCACCAGCAGTACCTTAAAGCCTGCAAGAGCGAGACCTGTAGCCAAATTAACCGCAGTAGTTGTCTTCCCTACCCCGCCCTTACTTAAAGAAACGCTGATTTTGCGCGGTGATTTTTCATCATCACTATCTATATTGTCAATTACCAAGGTTTCACCAGCCCTGGGCAAAGAAAAATGTTTACCGCAAAATTTACATTTTGCCCTGGTAACATTGGCCGGGATCATCCGTTCATCAATATTATGTTTTTTCTTGCAATTAGGGCAGATAATTACCATTAGTTACTCCATAATTATAATTATAACCTTGTAGCTGTTCAGCTGCACCCAATCCGGAGTCTACGCTTTGCTGAATAGTTACAGGCCTTTAGACCCAGATCTTAACTTTTATAATGACTATTCAGAGCCCCCAGAACCGTTTTACATCACGGTGTTAAGGGTAGTTTGCGACCCTTACTGAATAGTTATTTTTTCTTTAAAAATTCCTGCACCAAATAGCTTTTTTCACCCTTTAGCTCAAACTCTTCGAGTAAGACCTTAACGGCGCTCTCAACAATTCCCGACTTAGTGGCCTTCGATTTACTGCCTTCAGGCAAAAAGTTTTTGATTGTCTCTTTGGCCTCACCAAGTTCACTAAATACATCTTCAGTTAAATAATGAGTGGTCTTGTGCTTGACCTTTTTCTTACGGGATCTAAGCTTAGCGTTTCTCTTATCCGCAGGTTTGAAAATCCCTTTCTTGGCACCAATATCAGGAACCGCGTGAATCAAATCATTTAACTCATCTAAGCCCCTTATTTTACCATCATGCTTAGCATTCAAAATGTCCGCCAAAATATCTTTGTTCTTCAGTGGTGGTAGCTCATTCATAGGCGTTAAAAGGGGCATAATGAGGTTTAAGAAAAAAGGGTGCGTTTACACTGCTGTAAAAAGCCGTCCAATTCCTGTTCACAAACCTCATCGAGGCAGGTTAAGGCGATTCCACACAAAACATGGGCCTCATCCATAGAGACATGCACAACCCGGCCCGAGACCCTGAACTCACGGCCGTTAAAACTAATTATCATATCGGTTAAAAGCTGCTCAGGGATTAATTCATCGTAAACATCGAGAAATATTCCCACCCCGCGGGCCGCGATGTTAAAGACGTTATATTGTTTATCTCCGACAAGCAGCGATATGCCATCATTCCCAACAACCGGGGCTCGAAAACCATCCCGCAGGATCTCCTGTAACGCCGCCCCGTCATCGGCCTCAAACTCAAGACCATCTCCATCATGAATTACCATATGCGCCCTCCTTCTATGGGAATTTTAGTAAAGCGTCAGTCAAAGGCAGGCAACCACCAACAACCTATATTATTAAATAAATTAAATAAAAATAAGTCAAATATAATTTATAATACTGTATAAGTAATTATGCCGCCAAGGCGGATAAACTGCCCTGAACTTTGAGCTGTAACTGTTCAGGAAAGCGCAGATTCCGGACTGAGCAGCCGAAGTTACCTGTATAATAATTATATTTTTTACAGGCCCTTAGCCTGGTCATTAACAAATGAAGAGGAAAAGGTGTTTATGAATCCATTTGCAAAAGTTGAAATAGCAGGTCTAAGAAGTTTTATTATGAGCCGCCAAAAAGACGAGGGTGGTTTTGCGGCCGTTCCCAGTCTGCCGGCTACTATTCAAGACACCTTCCAGGCTTTAGAGCAATTGGTCCTAATCGACCAGTACTCGCCGATTCATCCACCTCCTGCCGTAAACAAATCAGGTCTCCTGCAATTAATAGAACGATACAGGGGGGACGAAAGCGATTCGCTCTCTCCCCGTCTGCTGTATTATCTTGCCAGAATAGCTGCCTTTGCCGGAGAAGAAATCAGCTTCCGTCCTCCGGGGCCATCCTCTGACGAGAGCTACGAAAATCTATACTATCTGAACCAAATATCATCAGCACCATCACCGCAAAACTGGCAGCCAGACAAACAGACCTGGAAATTTTGCCGGGAGTTGTACTTCGGACTCTCATTAAAGGCTGGTACTTTTGGAAATTTTGCCGTCCTTACCAGCTGGCTGCGTGCCTGCCAGAATGGTGATGGCGGTTTTGGCTTCTTCCCAGCCACCACTTCATACATTGAAAACAGTCATTATTGCCTGAGCTCTCTTGCTATCCTAAATGCTTGCCCAGCGAATATACAGGCCGCCAGAGAATATATTGTTTCATGCCAGACGGCCGCCGGCGGTTTTGCCAGAACCGGCAAAGCCGCCCCATTCTTAGATTCATCATGGCATGCCCTGCTCGCCTTAAAGGCCCTAAGCGGATAGAGACTATAGACTTTTAGATAATAAGTAACTTCTCCAACATATTGCTTTTACATACTATAATAATTACATTTTTGAGACCATGGCTTTTATAAGTCACCACCCCCCAACCACCACCTCTCAAGTATAAAATTATGGCCAGGCATATTTTAATAACCGGTTGTTCCAGCAAGAAACGTCGTAAATTAGAGTCCAACCTGCTTAGCATGTATGATGATATATTAATCTCGGAGGTGCATAAGGTCAGCCAGGCCAGAGCGGCCTTGACAAATAACGTCGTACATCTGATACTCTATGTTCTAACAGAAAAAGATGATGACGGACTTGATTTCTGCCGGGAGATTTCCAAACCTGAGTCCGACCACCATACACCATGTATTATTTTAGTAGATGAGCAGGGAGCCGCCCATGCCGGTCTGCACCATGGTCTGCAGCACATACTGCCCCTGACCTCCCCCAGTTCAGAACTTGGCAGTCTAATCAACAAAATTTGTAATCCAATGGCCATGCGGTTATCGCCTCGCTACTCAATTCCGGAGACCGAGGCAATAATCGCTCAACGTGACCGGCAACAGCAAACCGATGTCCTGAATATAAGTTCCGGCGGGCTGTTATGTGAATTTACCACC
>CAZSOB010000025.1:0-12345 GCA_964608155.1 uncultured Desulfobulbia bacterium | reverse complement strand
GCCCGGCGCATAAGCTGACTGTCGGTCACCGGATGACCGTCATCGGAAAAGGCCACCGCCCCGGCCCGCCGCATTTCACCCATATCCGCCAGCTCCTGCCCCTCACTTCCCCGGCTGATGGCCCCCACCGGATAGACCCTGGCCCCCTTAGCCAATCGAGCCCGCTCACGGACAAAGGCGATGGCCGATTCTGAATCTAAGGGTGGGGTGGTATTAGGCATACAGGCCACCGCGGTGAAGCCGCCGGCCGCCGCCGCCGCCATCCCGGAGGCAATGGTTTCTTTATATTCCTCCCCCGGCTCACGGAGATGAACATGAATATCAATAAGACCCGGCAGCAGCCATTTACCAGTTAGATCAAGCTCCACGGTATCAGCCGGTAGAGAATCCACCACCGTCTGACATTTACCAGCCGCCACGAGGAGATCGCCAATCCGGTCAACATTATTAACCGGATCGATTATCCGGCCATTTTTCAATAACAGGGGACGAGACATTTAGTCACTACCTCCGAGTAACAGATAGAGCAGGGCCATACGTACCGCCACCCCGTTGCTGACCTGATCCAGAATAACCGAACGTTTGCCGTCGGCCAGGTCAGGGCTTAATTCAACACCCCGGTTTATAGGCCCCGGATGCATAATAATGGCATCAGGCCGGGCCAGTTTGATAATTTCATTATTAATCCCGAAAAAATCGGTATATTCCCTCACCGTGGGCAGGAGCGGTTCCTGAAGACGCTCCCGCTGAATACGCAGAGTCATTACCACATCGGCGTCCCGTACTGCCTCCCGGATATTAAGATGGCCCACCGCCCCCAGCTCGCTCAGGCCCTCGGGCATCATGGTGGCCGGGCCGCTGACATGCACCTCGGCCCCCATCTTAGTGAAACCGATAATGTCGGAGTGGGCCACCCGGCTATGGGCTATATCGCCGATAATGGCAATCTTCAGGCCCGCTATCCGTCCCTTTTTGTCCAGCACCGTCATCATATCGAGCAGGGCCTGACTGGGGTGCTCATGGGTACCGTCACCGGCGTTCAGGATTGAGGCTGAAACATAGCGGCTCAGGAGATAAGGCGCTCCGGATTGGGCGTGCCGTATAATAATGGCATCGGGCTGCATGGCCTGCAGGTTACGGGCCGTATCCACCAGGGTTTCGCCCTTGGTGGCGGAGCTGGTTGACATGGAGATATTAAAGGTATCGGCGCTCATCCTCTTGGCGGCAATTTCAAAGGATAATCTGGTTCTGGTGCTGGGTTCAAAAAAGAGATTAATGATGGTCTTACCCCGCAGGGTAGGTACCTTCTTGATGGAACGGCTGGAAATCTCCTTCAAAGAGACGGCAGTCTGGATAATATATTCAATATCGGCCGTCGAAAAATCATTTAGACTCAGGATATGTTTATGCTCAAAATGGTGCTGTTCCATAACGCCTTAAGAACTATCAGTGCAGGATTTTAAATATACGGTGCCAGCGAACCGAGAAATCCTGCTTATCCCATGACCAGTATAAAATAAATGCCTTACCTTTGACTGCCTTTAGTTTGACGAATTTCCAGAAGCGGCTGTCATAGCTGTTATCACGGTTGTCACCCATGACAAAAAGGGAATCCTTCGGCACGGTTACCGGGCCGAAATTATCCCTGGGCCGGACGTCGCCGGGAATTATATTGGGATCAAGATGCACCGCCTCCTTGACCTTAAAGGGCTTGCCGTTGACAAAAACCTCCTTGTTTACCACCTTTATCCGGTCACCAGCTACCCCGATGACCCGCTTGATAAAATCTTCATTGGGATTCAAGGGAAATTTAAAGACGATGATATCCCGACGGTGCGGGGTACTTATATGTATCCAGGTAGTACCGGTAAAGGGATTTTTGATCCCGTAAATAAATTTATTGACCAGGAGATGATCCCCGATAAGGAGGGTAGGCTCCATGGAACCGGAGGGGATCTTAAAGGCCTGGACAACAAATGACCTGATAAACAGGGCCAGAACCAGGGCAATAATAATGGCCTCGGCGTATTCTCGTAGGGTGGATTTCTTGGGGGGATTGGCTTTAGTTGACAAAATATTTTCCTTGGTTGAATAAATATTAGATTTTAACGACAGAATAAGTATCCCAAAACCGGTCAAAACTCAAGGATATTCGCCGATCACCACAACCGACTGTAAATTATCAACAAAAAACGCAACTATTCAGCAGCACTCCGAGATGGAGTATTGCTGACCAGTTACACCCCGGTGGTTATTATTACTTTTTTTTAGACATCACGCTGAATAGTTGCCAAAAAACAATATATTGTGCCACCTTCAAACTACTCTATACAATATGTTGTTTTCATAGATAGACGCCCTGTTATCAGAGACTTGAAAAAAGCAAAATAATTGAAATTTCTGACTTTTATTTCATGGCAAACGCTTGACAAACATTTTTTTTTATGCATTTAATTTAGGTAGTCACTTTTGTTTTTTATAACTTATTCAGATAATTAAGGGTATTCCTGGGCATTATATAATGGGTAAATTCAAGCTGCCGGAAAATTTAAAAATTTCTCTACCGGGTTTTGCCAAACAGCATAAACTGGCCCTGGGTCTTGATATAGGCTCCTACTCTGTTAAGGTCTGTGAAATAACTCCTACCAGCGCCAACGGCCATCAGGTAATAAAGACCGGCAGCGCCAAATTACCTGATGGAGCCGTGGAAGATGGCGTCCTGCAGAACCCGGAGGCCGTGGCCGCTGTTATTGACGCCCTGTGCAAAAATCTCAGGATAAAGCAGAAAAAGGTGGCTATCTCCATGTCCGGCTATTCGGTGATCGTTAAAAAAATAAATCTGGCCGTTATGGAGGACAAGGAACTGGCCGAGCATATTCAGTCCGAGGCTGAGCAATACATCCCCTTTGATATCAACGATGTTTATCTTGATTATCAGGATTTAAAGACCAACACCGAGAATTCTGACTTCACCGATATTATGCTGGTGGCCGCCAAAAAGGATGTCATCAATGCCTATCTTGAAATGTTGACCAGCATCGGTCTCCAGGCCGTGGTGGTGGATGTAGATGCCTTTGCCCTGGAAAACTCCTTTGAGAATCAGATAAGCGGCGGTCAGAACTTCATCCTCATTGATATCGGGGCCTCTAAAATCAGTATCAATATCATTGCTCATGGGGCCTCCATCCTGGCCCGGGATGTGGTTATGGGCAGCCGCCAGATTACGGAACAGATTCAGGAAAAATTAAGTATAGAGGCGGAGGAGGCGGAAAGCCTCAAGATAGGTGGCAAAAAAACCGCGGAAGACGAGAGAAAGATTATTGAGGAAATCATGGTTAATAACTGTAGTCAATGGATACTTGAAATTAAAAAGGCCATTGATTTTTATGCCTCAAATTATCCAGATGACAAGATAAGCAGAATCATCCTGAGCGGTGGCGGCTCCAAGATCAAGGGGTTGGATGAACTCTTAAATAAAGAGCTTAACATGGAGACGGAAATTTTTAATCCCTTTGCCCAAACGGAGGTGAGCGCCAAAATAGATCCTGATTATCTGGCTCATATCGCCCCTGAAATGGCGATTGCCGCCGGTTTAGCATTAAGGCCTGTGACCTTATGATAAGTATAAATTTGCTGCCCATTCGGCAGATAAAACAAAGAATCAGGGTGCGTAATGAATTACTCTCCTTAGTGGGCGCTCTGGCGTTAGTTCTAATTATAATGGGTCTGACGGCCTATAGCCAGGGTCATGAAATTACTAAAATTAACCAGAAAACCGCCGTTCTGCAGGCGGAAAAGAATAAATACCGCGCCGTCGTCAGCCAAATAAACCACATAAAAAAAGAGCAGGAACGGCTTAACTATAAACTTAAAGCCATTGAAACTTTGAACAACAATGCCCGTCTGCCGGTAAGAATCATGGACGCAGTTGCCAGATTAACTCCGTCTAACCGTATGTGGCTTAACTCCATGCAGCTCAGCTCCAATACCCTTGCTTTACAAGGGACGGCCTTAGATAACGCCACCATCGCGCAATATATGGAGCTGCTCAAGGCCTCACCATTCTTTCATAAGCCGCAGTTGCAGAATTCATCGCTGATTAAGATAGCCAATAAAAAATTAAAGAAATTTTCCCTGTTAATGACCTTAAACAAGCCTTGATGAGCCAAGGTGTTAAAAAGCTCTGGACGTAAATATGGACAGCAAACAGCTTAAAGACAACCTCGATAATTTTATAGATACTAAGGTCGCCACCTTGGATAACAACCGCAAGCTGCTTATTGCCGCCGCGGTTCTTCTCCTGCCGGCCGTGGCCTTCTATTTTCTCTATTACTCCCCTAAGGCTGACGATATCAGCCGTCTGGAGAGCAGTTTAAGCCAGCTACAGAACGAATTAACCGTTATTAAGGCCAAGGCCTCCCATCTTAATGAGCAAAAGGCCCTGCAGAAAGAGATTGAGATCAAATTTAAGGAGGCCTCCCAGGTAATTCCTGACACCAAGGAGATTCCCTCACTGCTCACCAATATTTCCAGCCTTGGCACCGGTGCCGGTCTGGATATTCTATCCTTTAAACCGGGTGGAGAAAAACCCCGCGATTTTTACGCTGAAATTCCGGTTTCCATCTCCGTTACCGGAACCTATCACAATATCGGTCATTTTTTGGACACCGTGAGCAAGTTACCGAGAATAGTCAATGTGAACGAGATTAAACTCAGTTCGCCAGCAATGCAGAGCGGCGAAATGATCTTAAAATCATCCATAAATCTTGTAACCTATAAATTTATTGAACCAAAACCCAAGGACAAGAAAAAACGTGGCCATTAAAGATAAAATTACAGCCGGCAGGTTGTTGATTTCAGCGGCCGTCTTTTGCCTTGTTTTTCTGCCGCAATCGGCATGGGCCGTAAATAAAACCAAGGCGGCCGTCAAAGTAACCGCGGTGGAAAGCCCCCTGAAAAAGCTGCTGGATCAACCCTTTACCTATCAGCAGGAAAACCGTCCGGATCCTTTTATGCCCTTTATCGCTGCCAGCACCCTTAAGGCCGCTGATAACCAGAAGGAGGCCAAACCATTGAGCGGTATGCAGCTCTTTGAACCGGGGCAGTTGAACCTGGTGGGGATTTTATTCAACGGCCCCGTGGTTCTGGCCATGGTGCAGGATTCCACGGGTAAGGGATATATAATAAAAAAGGATACTAAAATAGGCCGCCATGGAATCGTAACTGCCATAATGCCAAACGAAGTAGTAATTAAGGAATGGTTCCGGAAGTCCAACGGCAAAAAAATTTACAGAGATAACATAATGGTATTGAGAAAAGAGGGGGCAACTAAGTGAAAACCCTGATAAAACAAGGTATCAGTCTGACCATGATGATTTTACTGGGCTGGACTCTATCCTGGGCCGGTGATACGCCCGGCGGCAGCACCTATAAGATATCAGACCTGAGCTTAAAAAAGACGGATCAGAATTTTACGGTAACCATCAAGGGTACTGGTACGCCAACCTTTACCACCTATCAGCTCTTTGATCCCCTGCGTGTTGTCCTTGATATAGCTAATGCCTCCTTAAGCGCCAGCCTTAAACTGCCCCTGCAGGTGAATGAGTCGCCCGTTAAACAGATAACCGGGAAATTATTAAACGCCAAAAAGCCGGTAATTGCCAAGCTGGAAATCCTCCTCGATCAGGACTGGCCCTATAAGATTGAACGGCAGGGTGATAATATAAGCGTCATATTACAGGCCGTTGCCACCCCGGCCCCCAAACCCGCGCCCATCGCGGCATCAGCATCGGCTTCACAAAAGACCAAACCCGGGGTCACGGCCAAGAGGGATGGGGCACCAGTCGTAGCGTTAGGGAACATTCTGCGTAACATTAAGGTGGAAAGGGATGGTAAGGCCCTCAAGGTTTTTCTCCGGGCAGATCAGCAGATAAAGAGTTTCAAAAAGGTAAAATTACCCAAAGACAACAAGCGGCCGGATAGATTCTATCTCGACCTTACCGATATCAAAATCCACGGTCTGGAACCAATCAAAACAGTTAATATCGGCCCTCTGGCCCGGATCAGAATAGCCCCCCGAGGTAACGGGCTTCGCATTGTCTTTGACTCTGCCCTTGACCGCATGTTCCTCTACAAGGTCAGCAAGACAGGTAAGGGCTTGATGATTAAAATTACACCTCCCCCGGAACTGGCTGAAAAAACCGCCTCCCCGCCCGTCCCGGTTAAAGAAATCAGGAGTGCGGGTGCCGCCTCTACGGATACCATCGGCCGTCTGTTAAATAACCTGACTGCCGTTAGGAAGGTCAAGAAAAAGCCCGTTCCCCCTGCGCCTCAGCCTGCCGCTCCTGCCGACCACGTCAAGGCCCAACTGAAAAATGTCGGGATTAGTGGCGATGCCTTTGCCGATGCCGGTTACGACAAGCAAAAAATCTCGGTTGATTTTTACAAGATTGATCTCCACAACGTTTTTCGTCTCATTGGTGAGGTGAGCGGCTATAATATCGTGGTCGATGATTCGGTGAGGGGCTCACTTACCCTGTCGCTGAATAATGTCCCCTGGGATTTTGTCCTTGATGTGATTATGAATCTCAAGGATCTTCAGAAGGAAGAGCGTTACCACACCATTGTCATTTCGCCAAAGTCTAAAAACTTTGTCTGGCCGGTGAGTAAGAACAAGACAGCTCTGCAGATGGAGGCCCCCTCCAATCAACTACAGGTCAAGATAGACAAACAACTCTCTCAGCCGCCGGAAGCTATGGCGGCAGATGTCTTCATCCGGCGCGGGGATCAACTATTGGCTGCCAAGCACAATAAAGAGGCCCTGTGGCAATATGAGGCCGCCTTTGATAAATGGCCCCATAACGAGGAATTGGCCCGTCGCATTTCTCATCTCTGCCTGACTAAGCTGGGGTACAATCAAAAGGCGGTGGATTACGCCCTCCAGGCTCTGAAACTTAACCCTGTGGATCAAGAGGCCGCCCTCCAGGCCGCCATTGGTCTGGCCAACATGAAAAAGGCCAAGGCCCGGCAGTATTTTGAGCAGGCGGCAAGCGGCAGACGGCCGTCCAGAACAGCGCTGGTAAGCTATGCCTCCTATCTCGAAAATGAAAATGATCTGCCCCGGGCTCTGCATATTTTAGCCCGTTATGAAGGTTTATACGGCTCTGATCTCAACACCATGATTGCCCAGGCCAGAATCTATGATAAGGAAAAACATCCACAAAAGGCGGTGGAAGTCTATAAGTCAATTCTCTATTCCGGTTACGCACTTAATCCGGATTTGATTCGCTATATCAAGGGCCGCCTGGCCATGAACGCCAAAAGATAACAACATCTGGAGCTATTACCATGAGCTATTACCCCATCAGGGACAATAAAAAATCAGCCTCTTTTTTATTAAGTATTTTAAGTCTTGCCGTCCTCTTTTTTATAACCGCCTGTGTTGCCACCCCGCCGCCGGAGAAGGTTGCGGCGAAATTTATGGCGGAACAAACCAAAGGGGCCGTTAAGACCAATACCGGGGCAAAAAAATCAGCCGCCGTTTATCAATTACCGGCCCGTTATCAAAACCCTTCCTATGTCCTTGATACCAATAATACTATACCGAGTCAGACTCATAGGATAGTAATTCCGGTGGGGGCCAGGATAACCCCCGCCACCCCCAAACCGTTGCGTCTTGTCATGCAGGAGTTGGCTAAACTTAAATCCATGAATGTTAGCTGGGCCAGTGATGTGGATAAGGGGGCTCTGGTTAATGTTACCATTATGCCCGAAGAGGATTTTTTCGAGGCCATCAATAACCTCCTGCGGCAGCTCGATTATTTTTCAGTGATCCAGGGCAATACCATTATTATTAAGCATAAAGCGACTAAAAGGTTTCATATCGCCATGCCCTTTATGGGTACCACCTATTCCACCAGCATAGGCGGTGATGTCCTGGGCAGTACTGAAGGCTCTAATATGAGCGGCACCCTGAATATGGCCAGTAAGGGAAATAAGTTTGATATCTGGAAAAATATCCGTACCAATCTTGACAAAATACTGGAAATCTGGTCAGCGCCGCCGCCAACCTCGCCTGTACCGGCAGCAGTCAGTACAGGCACAGGCAGCGCCGCCGCTCAATCTGCCGCCCAGCCTGTCCCTGTGGCCACCCTTCCCGCTCCCGATGCCGGCAAGGGGTATTACACCATCGACCAGCCCATCGGCCTGATTACGGTTACCGCTCCCCCCTCGCTCTTAAAGAAGGTTTCCAGCTATCTCAATAATCTGCGTCATGAACTATACCGTCAGATCTCCATTGAGGCCAAGATTGTTGAGGTTACCCTGACCAAAGATAATACCACCGGTATTAACTGGAATGATCTGCTGAGCAGCAGCTTTGGCTTTAACGTTGATTTTCAGAAAATGTCGTCAAGCTCCACCCATGGGCAGTTCCTGACCATTGATAACAAGAGCTTTTCGTTGATTTTAGATGCCATGAAGCAGCAAGGGCATGTTGAGGTACTCTCCAGTCCCAAGATAAGTGTGATGAACGGCCAGCCGGCCATGCTCAGTGTCGGACAGAATGTTAAATATGTCGATTCGGTCAGTTCCACCACCGACGGTACCACCGGCAGTGTTACCTATACAGTAAACACCGCCTCGGTTATGTCTGGCCTTGGTATGGGGGTGGTAGCCACCATTGGTGATAACAATGAGATTATCCTTTCCTTAACCCCGGTTACCTCGCAACTAAGCGAGCCCATTGAGTATAAAGTTTTTGGGGCCAATCAGGTGGGACTGCCCAAGGTTAGTTTAAGGGAGATGAACACCATCGTCCGGGTAAAAAGCGGTGAAATGCTGGTGGTGGGCGGTCTCATTGACAACACATCTTCCTATTCAGATAACCACGTCTCCGCCCTCGGCAAGATTCCCGGTATTGGTAAACTTTTCAGGAACAACGGGACAGTATCCACTAAAAAGGAACTGGTAATCCTTCTCCGGCCCCGGATTATCTCCATGTAGGGCGTTTATGCCCCCTCAAATTTTCCCCCTGGCGACCGACCGCTCTGATATCATTTTTACGACCCTGGGAGCCGTAGCGTAGCCCCCAGGAATTATCCTTCACCGCTTGGTCTGCTGCTTTCCGGCGATCTGACACCAGCTCCTTCCGTCATGCGGCTGCTTGAAGGTCTTGATGACCTGGACATGCCCATCTACCGTGTTCCCACCGACACTTACCGCACCGCTATTCTGCCGCGGCCCAACTATGAACGTAAAATTGCTTCTTCAAAAGTTGTTGATGAATAAAAACAAACACCATATCGCCGAGCAGAAGTTCAGGCCCTTGAAGCGTCAATTGCAAAAAATGTTCAAGGATATGCGGTTCAGCCTGCAGGACAATACGCCGCCTGCTGCCGCACGGGTTATCGAGTTTATGCAACTGGCCGGGATTATGGTGAGTTATCCCGGCTTCGGAGATGAAAATTATCCGGATTTTCTGGAGGCCTGCCGGCAGTTGGGCCGCCTCAGCCCCGACACGCCTCTGGCTGTATGGCAGCGGCATTTTGAGGCTATTGATGATCTGCGCCGTCGTTGTCACCAGATTCTCAGGGCATAGTTTTTCATCTTCAGCCCTCTATTTTGTTTGAAATTTAGCAGCTTTTATTTTAAGCTCATTCCGTTATGAAAAATGATGAATATCCCCATACCTGCGTTACGCCGCAGGGGTTTCGTTATGGAATTCACAAGCCGTCTTACCGTGTCGTTAATCTGCGCCAGAATGATTATGTTCAGTCCCTGGGCGGGATTGAAGGGGGCGGCAGCCTTGATAACCAGAGGAATTTTCCTGCCGCGGAGGTAAGGGTTGAAGATGCCGACTGGATTTATGAAATACCCAACCCCCTGTCCTTCCGGGGTACCACTTATATAAGCCGCTCCTGGGCTGAGGACATGGCGGCCAGTCCCGAAGCCATAAGGCTGCCGGAACCGCCGTCGGCGTCCATGAGTGACTTTTTCGATAAATGGGGCCGGGCTGACGGCAGCCGGGAAGAGATATTTAAGGAGCTGCCGCCGCCCGTACTCTTAAGCCTGGCGGCCAATTCCACCGACGCGCGGGATTTGATTGTGCTGGCCCGCCTCTGCTGCGCTTTTGCCTTCAGCGCCGATGGTCAGCCCCTGGGGCTGCGCTACCAGCGCCGGGCTGACGGCGGCGTTCAGGCCATTATTCACAATCATGATCTCTTTGAGATTCTGGTCAATAATTATTATCTGCCGGATGTCTATAAAGAGGTCATGGTGTTGCGGCCGGGGGCCCAGGGCGGCAGTGAGATTGTCGGCGAGGTGACGGATGGCAGCCACGTCTTTGAATATCTGCGCCGGAACAGCTATATTGCCGGCGGTCATTACGCAGCCAATATGGCTAATGACGCCATCCGCTATCATATCCGTGATTTGAGCCGGGATGATATCCGCGCCCTGCGGCATATATATTATCAACGGAGTTATGTTCGTTTAAGCGCCGAGCTGGGGATGCCCGAGGTCAGGAGCCGGCAGCCCCTGGCAGCGGCTGAGCTGGAGGAGATGCGCCTGGAGATTCAGCGGCGGCTCCGGCAGGGCGCGGCAATAACGCCCGCTCTGGATGCCACCATCTGGGGCTGGAATTACGGCTATGGCTGCTCTTCTGATAATTACCGGCTTCATGCCTCGCACCAGATGATTCATCAGCAGTTCTCCATGCTGGCCGGGGAGATGGAGACGGTGGGCGGTCCGGCCCTGCGTCCCTATGGCTGCGGTGATCTTATTGCCGAATTTATGGGCCGTTATCAGGCGGCGCACGGCAGTTCGTTTTTTGATGATTATTATCGGGCGATTCGCCAAAATACCCGCCTGGACGGCCGCACTGATCTTGATAATTCCCTCATCGTTTATGAAGACGAAGGGGTAATTCTTTTTGTCCCCAAGGCCCAGACCTCACAATGGGAATTACAGCTCATGCCCCTGACCTCTGTTGGCAATATTGTCGAGGTGGGTCACGATCTGCGGGAGTCGATTGACGCGGCGATTTTAACCGCCATGCGGATTCTGGCCAAGATGGGTGCCAGGATGATTACTGTGATTGAATACAGTAAACGCCTTGGCAGCGGCGAAACCGGTCAGCGTCTGCTTTATTCGTTTCTGCCTAAGCTGCCCCAGGCGCCGGGTGCCTTCAGTGAGGCCCAGCTCCGCTGGATAAGCGGCCATTACCCGGAGGATTTCGCCCGGGCCTGCAGGATGCGTCTTCCTTAAGCATCGTAACTATTCAGCGCAATGCCCGAAATCAGCAATAACCACTGAATAGTTACTAAGCATCTACCTTTAACCCTGAAGAGACAATGAAAAACCTGAACGGCTATTATGGACAATGGGGCGGGGCCTTTATCCCCGAGGTACTGCATGAAACCTTCCGGCAGTTAAAGGGCTTCTATAACGAGGCCCGTAAGGATCCGGCCTTCTGGCAGGAGTACGCTGATCTCATGGCTACTTATTCCTGCCGCCCCACCCCCCTGACTGCGGCGGATAATCTATCCCGTCATTTCGGCGGGGCCCGAATATTTATCAAGCGGGAGGATCTGAATCATACCGGAGCCCATAAGGCCAATAATGTCATGGGCCAGGGCCTGCTGGTAAAACGCATGGGCAAGGGCCGGGTTATTGCCGAGACCGGGGCCGGGCAGCACGGGGTGGCAACCGCCACCATGGCCGCTAAATTCGGCTTTAAATGTACCATCTATATGGGTGAAGAGGACGTTATGCGTCAGCGTCCCAATGTTTTCTGGATGGAAAAATTAGGGGCCGAGGTGGTGCCGGTAACCACCGGTTCCAAGACCTTGAAGGATGCCATTAACGCCGCCTTCCGGGACTGGGTGACCAATATGGATAATACCCATTATTGTCTCGGCACGGCCTGCGGCCCCCACCCATTTCCGGAGATGGTGGCCTGGTTCCAGTCCATTATCGGTCTGGAGGCTAGGGAGCAGATTGAACGGCAGTTCGGCAAACCGCCGGCCAGGGTCTATGCCTGTGTGGGCGGCGGCTCCAACGCCATGGGGGTATTCCAGGGCTTTCTTGATCTGCCCGGAGTGGAACTGGTGGGGGTTGAGGCCGGCGGTGAGGGGCTGGAAACCGGCCGCCACGCCGCCCGTCTCGCCAGCCGGGATGGCAGCCCCGGGGTGGCCCAGGGCTATAAGACCATGTTTCTGCAGGATGATGACGGCCAGATGCGTACCACCCATTCTGTGGCTGCCGGGCTGGATTATGTCGGGGTTTCGCCGATTCTCACCGATCTCTGGGAGCAGGGCCGGGTACGTTTTGCCTCGGCCACCGACT